>JAZSES010000238.1:0-10017 GCA_045531805.1 Candidatus Limenecus sp.
ATGAAAAAAGTAATATTAGTTTTAAGTTGTCTATTTTCAATTGCTTTTGCAACTAATCTTGATAATTGTTATAAAATATATTCAAAAGACGCAGATAGTTTATACATGAGTGCTTTAAGTGCACTAAATTCAAGTTCAAAATTTGAAATTGTTGAAATGCAATCAAGAAATGGCTATATCCTGTTTGAAGCTGAAGGACGTGAATTCCTTTTAACTGTTATGAAAAAGGATAAAAACTTTACTTTTTTAAGACTTACGCCAGCGGACAATAATTATTATTTTTCACCGTTTATTCCTCAAAAGATTTTTAGACAAGTTGATGTTAATTTTAATACAGAAATCAAAGAGTTGAAGTTTTAATTGTAAAGATTTAAAAAATTAGTTCTTTTAGGTTAGCAAAAAAAAATTTGTTGAAGTTATTTACTTTATGTGGCTTTTTATTTATTATAGAAGTTCTCTAGATAGCTGAAACTGATATTTGAGTGGTAATTTAGTCAACAGGAAGTATTAAATTGATAGAAAAAACTAGTTCGACATACGCATTAATTATGCCGAAGGTGAAGTTGACACCTATTAAGCAAAAAACCAAGACAGAAGAGGTTAAGGAGATTATTCAAAACCCTAATGATCCTTTGGCAAAGTATCCGCTTAGGGCATTTGGGTATTCAAATGAAATTGGGGCGGCTGTTTCTGCAATGCCAGTTTGGGGTAAAACAGCAGAGGCTGCTTTGTGGGTTCCTGCATTGATGTATTTAGGTGCGGATATTTATGACAAGTTTAGACGCGGTAAAGAAGGTGATTACACAGAGGCATCTGCAACTGCTGCAGTTGAGCAAGCTATCTTTCAGGCTTTGGCAAGTGTAATTCTTCCTACCGCTGCAGTTAAAATGGGCCAAAATATTGCTGGTTATACCGAAAAATTTGGTAAGTACAAGCTTTCTGCTACTGCTCAAGAAGAGCTTTATTCAAAATTGCTACGAGATTTTGATAGAGGAAAATTCGCAAAATCTGATTATGTGGATGAAAATGGTGTTTTGAGAAAAGGTTATGAAAATGTGTTGAACAAAGTAATTGACACAGGTTTTCATGATGTGCGTAAAAAAACACTTCGTGACTTGAAAACAGAAAGTATTGGGGCAAAAATTGTAAGATTTTTTGGTCACACTCAACGCCCAGTTGTTTCATCTAAAGCTGATTTTTCTGTTGTTGAAAATTTCTTGAAAGATAAAACTCAAAAAGTATTTGAAATTCAAAAAGCATTAGAAAGTGGCGATGATACTTTGATGTGTAATTTGCCAAATAAAAAACTTGTTTTAAAATTCAATAAGCAGCTATTAGATGTACAAAAACAAACTGATGAACTGTTAAAATCTGACCCAGGGTTTATGTTGAAAAAGTTGTTAAACAACAATGATGAAAAACTTAAACATATAAAAGATGCGATTTTGAAAAAATATGGTTCTCATATTGAGTTGAAAGCTTTGGTTTCAAGCGAAAGTTTGTCAAAAGAAATGTTGTCTGACTTGATGAAAACAGATAAAAATAAGCGTCTTATTAACAATTTTGCAAAACGAGTTGAAGCTACTCGTATTGTTATGAGAAAGTATTTGAAAGGTAAAGAAATGAAGCTTGGGTTGTTAAAGACTGCAGGTGGTTTTATTTCGTTAGCTTGTTTGGCTGTACCTATAGATCATTTTGTACATAAATATATAATTAAAAAATTCATTGGACCTGGTTTAGAAAATGTTCAAAACTTCAAACCACAACAAACATTCCAAGGTATTCACGACAAGTTTTCTTTTAAATAGATATTAGTCAGGGAATATAACATCTTTGCAATTTGCAATAAGTTCTTCTTTTTGTTTTTTGCTGAGTTGTTTTATTCTATATTCTTCTTTCATTGCTTCAGATTTTGAATCAAACTCTTTAAGGTAAACCATTTTTAAAGGCTTATTTGCTCGTGTGTACTTTGCTGCAATTCCTGCTTTATGTTTTTCGTAGCGGTCTTTAGGGTTGTCTGTATAGCCACAATAAAGCGTATTATTTTCTGTTAAAATTATATATGTATAGAACTTTTTATCCATTTACAATTTCTAGTTCTTTTTCTTGTATAACATTTAGTATTTCAAGTACTTTTGCAAATGAGGTTTCTGTAACTAATGCGCCTCTATAAACTGCAGCATCTCTAATTCCTCTAATATAGTAGGGGTAAAATTTACGTACAAACTGCATTGCAACTTCTTCGCCCCTTAATTTTATTTCTTCATTAACATGTTCTTTTAGTAATTCGATTTTTTCAAAAATTGTTGGTTCTGGTAATATTTCTCCCGTGGCAAAATAATGTTCTACTCTATGAATTAGGTCGGGTGAACCTAGTATACCTCTACCAATTGCAATTCCATCTGTTTTGGAAAGTTCAAGACATTTTTGTGCGAGTTCGGGGGTTGTAATGTCACCATTTGCATAGACGGGGACTTTTATTACCTCTTTAACTTTTGAAATCGCAGCCCAGTCTGCATTTCCTGCGTACATTTGTGAGCGGGTTCTACAATGTATTGTCATTGCATCTGCCCCTGCGTTTTCCATTTGTTGTGCGTATTCAAAAAAGTTTTGCTCATCTACTGTGTAACCAAGACGAAATTTTACTGTAACAGGGATTGATACTGTATCTTTAATTGCTTTTACTATATCCATAGCGAGTTTGGGCGTTCGCATTAATGCTGACCCATCGCCCCCACCGACAACTTTTTTTACTGGGCACCCCATATTTATGTCTATTATGCTTGCACCATTTTTTTCTAATATACTTGCTGCTTTTGCCATCATTTGTGGTTTGTGACCAGATAATTGAAACGCTAATGGATTTTCATTTTCTTTAAAAACCATTATTTTTTCGTGCTCAGCTGGTCGATTTTGCATAAGCATTTCTGAGCTTATCATTTCTGTTGTTAATAAGCAGTTTTTTGAAAATTTGCGAATAAGTTGTCTCAGTGGCATATCTGTAATCCCTGCCATAGGTGCTAATGATACGCAGCTATTGAATTCGATATTTCCTATTTTTGTTTTTAATTTATCTTTTAACTGCAGGTTGCGTTGTTGTTGCAGTTGTTTTTGTTCCAGCTGGGGTTGTTGTTGGTTCATACTTTTTCAAATCCTGTATTCTTCGTGCTGAATATCTTGTATAATCGTTTGTTTCTCCAACTTTTTGTGTTTCGGATAAGTATTTTTTGTGGTAAAACAATGCGTTTGCAAACTGGGATAAATTATCATATGCAACGGCTATGGAATAGTTTGCAATTAGTATTTGAGGGTTGTGTGTTAGAGCTTTTTTGTAGTCAATAATTGCTCTATTGTAATCTTTTTGGATGTCATAAATCATTGCTCTATAGTAGTAGGCATTTGCGTCACTATCATCTTGTTCAATTGCTTTGTTCAACAATGTTAGAGCTTCTTTATATTCTTCTTTGTCAATGTGTTCTAGAGCTTTATCCATAATTTCTGTGTTTTCTTGCTCGATTACATACGCAAGTAACTCTTGCGCATTTTGGTTTTTTGAATTTATTTCAAGTGCTTTTTTTGCAAATAATTTTGCTTTTTCAAAGTTTTCTATATTTGAATATGCCAGTGCAGTGTAGTATGCAGTGTCGCTATTTTTTGTGTCCATTTCAAATGATTTTTCATAGAATTGAGCTGCATTTGTGTTGTCGTCAAGCGATTGATAACAAGCACCAATACTCAATAAGGATTCTGCAGTTGCAGGTGTTATTTTTTGATAGAGTTCGATAGCTTCTTTAAATCTTTTTTTGTTAAATAACTCTGAAGCTTGGGCATAAAGAGTTGATGTCATTTCTGCATTAATTGATGCAATTTGTTTTGGTATCAAAGTATTTTGTGGAAATAAATCTTTTGCTTTTGTCAGAATATTTTTGGCTTGTGCTAAATCCTTCTGCTGTTGATATGCTTGAGCAAGGTTTATGTATGCATCTTGGTTTTTTTCGTCTAATTTTATTGTTAGTTGATAATATTTTATTGCGTCGGATAAATTACCCAATTTATGATTTTCATAGGCATATTTATATGTGACTACAGGATTTGTTTCGTTTTTTTCAACTTGTCTTTTTAAGTAGTCAAGTTTTTCATCTTGAGTCATTGTTTTTTCATACATCGAATAAACTTCATCTTTTAATGCTTGATTTGAGGGGTCAAGATTTAATGCTAATTTGTAATTTTGTAATGCGGCGTCTTTGTTTCCTAATTCTTTGTAGCATTGGGCTTTATACAAGTAAGCTTGCAAGTGATTAGGATTTACCTCAATTATTGTATCGTAAGCAGCAATAGCTGTTTCGTATTCTTTTTTTGCTTGATAAAGTGTACCAATGTTTAATCTAGTGGTGACGTTTGACGGATTTAGTGCTTCAGCTTTTTCATATTGTGTCAATGCTTCTTTGAAGTTGTTTTTCTTTTGGTAGACTGCACCAAGATTTGCGTGTGCTTCTGCATCATTTGGGTTTTTGTCAATTTTTTGTTTCCAAATGTTTTCAAGTGCTGTTAGGATATCTTGATTGTCAGTCGAATCTGAGAGGGCAAAATTATATTGTTCTGCTGCTTTGTCAATCTGTCCAAGTTTTTCATATGAGTTAGCTAGTTTTAAATGTAAATTAGAATTTGCTGCTCCCATTGATATAGCTTGCTCTAAATAATTGACGGCCAATTCTGGTATGTTTAAAATATCGTAAATTTCACCGATGTTTGCTAATGATGATTTTCTGTAATTTGTATCTTGTTGTGCTTTTTGGAATTCTACAACTGCTGCGGCAAATTCACCTTGTGCACGTAATGATTTACCCATTGTAAAACGGCCTTTTGGCGTTTGATCGGCATTAATTGCATAGAGTATGTTTTCTAAATTATGCTCCATTGTGTTCAAATTGTTTATGTGTTGTGCATCAACTGGTGAATTATCATAGTATTTCAAATAAAAAATAGATGAACGTAAGTCATTGGCTGCTCTATTATAATCTTTTGCAGTATTGTTGTAATATTGTGCTCGCAAAATATATGCGTTAACAAGTTGTATTTTGGATGATTTGTCAGCTGGATTTTCTCTTAGTGCTTTTCTAAATTCGTCAATTGCATTTGTGAACTGATTTGATTTTAAAAATTTAACACCATTTGTGTAATACTCACTAACTTCCATTGGATAGTCTGAGTATCCTCGATAGCTGGATGGTACAATATTTTCATTTGCTATTGTTGCTTGACCTATTAATGTTAATAAAAAAAGTGTTGTTATAACTCTCTTTTTCATTTTATTTTTCCTCATCCGTATTGCTTGCCTAGCAAAATTTATATTATTATTATATTCCAAATTTTACAATAACCCTAATGTTTATTATTTGGTATGTTTTTTAAGTAATCATCAAACTTCTTTTTGTGAACAGTGAAGCCACAACCTTCATGTAAATCTGCTGGATAATATATGCGAGGTGCAGGGTATCTTTTGCACATCGCAAGCCTTTTGTTGTATACAGAGCATAGACCTTCTTTGGTTACATATTTACAAGCGAATATAAAGTTTCCTTCTTCGTCTTTTCCTTTTATATAAAATCTTTTGTATGCTGGAAACAAAAATTGCATTATTTTGAATTCTTTTTCTGTGTAAGTGTCAAAACTGTACATGTAATTACAACATTTTCCACATTTTTTGCATTCACCAGTGATTTCGTAGCTAATTTTTTCAGGTACGAAGTAAGATAAAAACTCCCAATATACAGATTTTATGAGGTCAATAATCATAATAAAATTATACATAAAAAAGCCCTCTCTTGCGAAAGGGCTTTTTGAAAAGTTATCGACTAGCAGCAAGCTTTACTTTTGCTTTTTGCAATAGCATCTTTTACTTTTTCAACAATTTCTTTTTGTTCATCTGCCGTAAGTTCTGCAAACATTGGTAAACTCATAACTAGTTTTGTGTTTTCTTCTGTATGAGGAAGGTCTCCAGTTTTGTAGTCCAAGTGAGCGTGAACTTTTTGCATGTGAAGTGGAATTGGGTAGTAAATCATTGCACCAACTCCGTTTTCAACAAGCATTTTTTGTACTTCATCACGATTTGGAACTTTGATTGTGTATTGGTGGTACACGCAATATGTATCATCAAGTTCTTTTGGTGTTTCTACATCTGCACAATCTTTGAATAATTCTGTATAACGTTTAGAAACTTCACGTCTTTTTGTGTTCCATTCGTCAATATAATTCATTTTTACTCTTAGAATTGCTGACTGAATTTCATCAAGACGGCTGTTTACTCCAATTTCATCGTGATGGTATCTGATTGCACCACCATGATTTCTTAGAGCAATCATTCTATCTTTAATATAATCGCTATTAGTAGTTGCCATACCACCGTCGCCCATTCCACCTAGGTTTTTGGTTGGGAAGAAGCTAAATGCACCTACGTCACCAAATGTACCAACTTTTTTACCTTTGTAAGTTGCGCCAATAGCTTGACAGCAGTCTTCGATAACATACAAGTCATGGCGTTTTGCAATTTCCATAATTGCATCCATGTCAGCTGGTTGACCATACAAGTGTACAGGCATGATAGCTTTTGTTTTTGGTGTAATTTTTGCTTCGATTTGTTTCACATCCATGTTGAATGTATCAGGGTCGATATCAACAAATACTGGTGTTGCACCAACAATTTCGATAGACTCTGTAGTTGCAACGAATGTAAACGCAACAGTGATAACTTCATCACCTTTGCCTATATCCAATGCTCTTAAAGCCAAATGCAGCGCATCTGTACCAGAGTTTAGACCGATAGAATGTTTTACGCCAAGATACTCTGAAAATTCTTGTTCTAAAGCTTTTGTGTTTGGGCCAAGAATATATGCACCAGAACGTAATACTTCAACAACTGCTTTTTCGATTTCTTCGCCAGTTTGTTTGTATTGTCTTTTTAAATCAACTATAGGAATCATATAAATCTCCTCTTCTACTAACTTCTTTATTATTCAATTTTACCACTATAAAATGGTTCCTTTATAAAATCTTTACAAGATATAAGCTTTGTTTGTATTTAATTGTTTTGTTTGTTAATATTACACTGTATTTATTAATTAGATTATGGATAAGAGATGTCAGAGTTTAAGATGCCTAAAAAGTTTAAAAATCCAAAGAAAAATAACCCATTTAAGATTATTTTTGTAATGATGTTATCTGTGATGTTAGCTGGTTTTGTTGGTGTAAATTTGTACCTTGCTTCATTGCCGCCGATACCAAGGTTGGATGATTTTAAGCCCAATATTGTGACCAAATTCTATTCACAAGATGGTGAAGTTATAAAAACTTTTACTGCTTATAAGTTTGAAAAAGTTGATATAAAGGATGTTCCTGTTAGTATAAAACAAGCTGTAATTGCTACAGAGGATAAAAATTTTTACCATCACCATGGCTATGACCCTATAGGTTTGTTGCGTTCTATGGTTGTAAATATTTCTACTGGAAGCTTTAAACAAGGAGCAAGTACTATCACGCAACAACTTGCTAGAATTTTGTTCTTAAGTAATGAAAAAACTCTAGATAGGAAAATAAAAGAGTTTATTGCTGCGGCTAGAATTGAAAGAACAATATCAAAAGACCAAATTCTTGAAATGTATTTGAATAATGTATACTTGGGTTCTGGCGCTTATGGTATTGCTGGTGCTGCTCAGATTTATTTTAATAAACCTTTGAATAATCTTACTTTAGCAGAAGCTGCATTGATAGCTGGTTTGCCACAGGCTCCATCAGTTTATTCTCCATATAACAATTCAAAACTTGCAATTGAAAGACGCAATCAGGTTTTGGGGCGAATGTATAAAATGCGTTATATAACGAAAAAAGATTATGAAAATGCTAAAAATGAAAAATTGACACTCAATCCTAATCCTGACATCTATTCATTAAATAGAGCTCCTTATTTTGTTGATTATGCAATGACCGAGTTGGAAGAGCTTGGCTTTGATGAAAAAGAAATCTCTCAAGGTGGATACAAGGTAACAACAACTTTAAATTATGCTGCACAAAAAGCTGCAGAAGATGCTGTAATTAAAAATTTGGGTGCTGGTGGTTCTAGGCAGGCTGCAATATTTTCATTTTCACCTGTTACTGGAGAAATTTATGTTTACTTAGGTGGTAAAAATTATAGCAAAAGTCAATACGATAGAGTCACTCAAGCTGTACGTCCTCCTGGCTCTTCTTTCAAACCTTTTGTTTATGCCGCGGCTGTTGAAAAAGGGTGGGGACCAAATGACATGTTAGAGGATATGCCAATCGATTTAAATGGTTGGAAACCTCATAATTATGGTAATAAATATAGAGGTAAGTTGCCTTTGTTTATGGGGTTAACTGTTTCATCTAATGTAATGGCAGTTCGTCTTATTAAAGATGTTGGTGTACGTTCAGTTATTGGATTAGTTCGTTCTATGGGGATAACAACACCTATAGAGTATGATATGACTATATCATTGGGTTCAAACGGGGTGAAGCTGTATGAGATGACCGTGGCTTATGGTGCATTTGCAAATGGTGGTTTCAAAGTTAAGCCTTATGCAGTCGAGAAGGTTGAAACATCTCTTGGTAAGGTTATTTACCAAGCCCCAAAAACAAGAGTAATGAAGGTTATTAATTTGAATACTGCTGCAGTTGTTACAGCAATGCTAAAAACTGTTATTGCAAATGGTACTGGTAGGGGCGCTAATATTGGTAAACCAGCTGCGGGGAAAACTGGCACAACTGATGATAATAAGGATGCTTCATTCTATGGCTATACCCCAGATGTTGTAACAGGCGTATGGGTTGGTAATGACAATAACACTAGCTTGGGGGGTGTTTATGGCGGTACAATTCCTGCTATGATTTGGAAGGAAACTATGAAAGTTGCTACTCAAGGTTTTGGTAATTCTGATTTTGATTATCCTCCTATTGAGTTGAAACGTAATGGATCTACAACAGAAAAAATTATTCCAGACGGTGAAGATATAACAGAAGAATTGCGATATGAGATGGGTGTGGCTGAATCTCCTGTTTCGAAATCACAAAAGCCTGAACCAACAATACAACCTGTGCAAAATCCTGTTTCGTTTAATAATACATTTCTTGAAAACACTGCGCCTCAATCTAAGGAGCTGAAACCTAAAAATGTACAAATTGACGGACAGCAAGCGTTGCCTCAATTGGTGCCAATGGCACCTATGCCTCCGGTTCCAATGGATTGATATAAAGTTGATTAATAAAAAAAGCCTTGTTTATCAAGGCTTTTTTATTGATTTATATTTTAATTATTGATTTTAATGCGTAGTAATTGTCTATTAATTTCATTGCAATATTTGTACTTAAGCTAAAATCCTTATTCTTAATTCCGTATTTTTTTAAAAATTCTTCTTGAGCAGCTGGGGTTTCCATTAGTTTTTCTATATCTGCTAGTCTTTCTTTGTCGTTTTCATATTGACTTCTCATTTGTTCTAACTCATTGTGATCTAAGAATTTTCCTCCACATTTATAGCACTCATCGATAATGATTTCTTTTTTTATACTTACATTATTTTTATGCATTTTTACATTACAAATAGGACAAATTCTATCAGAGTCTTCATCAATTGATAAGAATTCTTTTTCTTGTTTAGCGTCTGTTAATGGTTTAATGTTTTCATGTTTTTCATCGATTTTTTTGAGTTCTTGATTGTCTAACCAAATACCGCCACAACCTTCTAAACAAATATCAACTATAAAATCTTGTTCTTCAAGATAGATTTTTTTCATTTCCTTACCGCAAGCTGGGCATTTTATAAATTCTATATTATCGCTCATTATTTTTTTCCTTTTTTCTCTAACTTGTTTCAGTTTAACATTTTTTTTGTGTAAATAAAATAAAACAAACGTATGAATAATCTTGCTTTCAGGGTTTTAATAAAGTATTTTGTTTATGTGAGAAGATGGAGAGTTATTATGGATTTTTTTAATAAATATAAGAAATTG
>JAZSES010000118.1:0-4416 GCA_045531805.1 Candidatus Limenecus sp.
ACAAAAAGTTTAAAGAATACTTAAAACCGTAACAATTATCTAATCTAGTGTCGTAATTGTTACCGACTAAACGTAGCCAGCAATTACATCTAATCTAGTGTCGCAATTGCTGCCGGCTCAACGCAGCCAGCAATTACTCACCTTTTCAAAACGCCTCTCCAAAAATTCGTTCACGTCACTTTGTTCCTTATCACGAATTTTTCTCGGACATCATCAAATTATTAAAAATTTTTAATACTAAGACAAAATGAGGCAATTTAGCGGTGTGTTTTGTTTTATTAGCCTTGTGAAGAAGAACTATGTAGTTTTTCTGAAAGAAAAGGTAAAGTTAAGTTGATAGTAAGCAACAAATACGTAAAACAATGTCTTAATTATGCTGGCAAAAAATTGCACGCACCAGAGCAACGATTGTTGTTGGGCGCAACTGCATTGGCTATACAACCTTGGATTGACTTAAAAAATAAAGACGTCGACAAAGAAACTCGAATGATGTCAGTTGCAAGAACACTAGCAAAAATAATCGCAGGGACGGCAGTTGGCGTTGGTGTGCGTTATGCTGGTATTGCTTGTATAAAACGACTATGCAAATGTACACCAATCCTCAATAAAAATGGAACAAAGGTAATTGGGCTGGAAAAAGACAGAGGTATTTTAATCCCACTATTCCAAGGAAAAAACAAATTTAAACAAGTTACGCCCGAAGAATTTGAAGCTGATATGAATCGTTACATAAAAGCAATGGGAACATTCGCAGCAACTATTGCAATGATTTATACAAACTTTTCACTTGATGCACCATTGACTAAATGGCTTACTAATGAATTCAATTCAATTTTCACCAAACAGGAAGAAAACGGAGGTAAAAAATAATGACACCTCCAAAGTTCGTTTCTGATTTTGCACAATACATGTATAATGCTTACTCAAAAGACGGAGGAAAACTTCTTGTCCATTTGGGTGCTGCAAGCTGGGCGTTCGGTGCTATTGCACAAATTGGTATGTTGCTTGGTGACAAAACAATCGACAAAGACCAAAAGAAATTTCTACTTCCACAAGAAGCCGCTGATGCAGCAGTGAACGTAGGAATGTACTATTCTATTTGCGAACTCATAAAAAGAGGTGGAGATTATCTTGTTGAAAAAGGCAAATTTCTGACAGACGACATTGTAAAAGAAATAGTAAAAATTAAACCATCATCAATGGGCAACATTGATTTAAAAGACTGGAAAAAAGTCTTTACTCAAAGTGAACTAAAAGGCAATTTAACAGAACTACTCGAAAAAGCATACAATTTAGAAATAATAAAAAATGCATCTGGTACAGACCAAAAAGAAATGTTTAAAGCAGCAAAAAATGCACTCAAGAAACTTGAAGTCCACAAAAATAACGTAGGTCTTGTATCAGCAATCGGTGCATCTATTTTGGCTTGCAATGTAATTACACCTATTGTAAGAAATGAAATAGCAAGCAAAATTCAAAAAAAATTACAACACAAAGAAGCCGTTGAAATCAGAAAAACGCAAATAAAACACCAAATCACTATGAAAAGTCCATTGCCACATTCTTTTAAAGCATTCAATAATTACAACTCTTTTGCTGGCATAAAAGTTGGTAATTTGTAATTTAAAATACAATATCCATAAATTTGTGTATATCTGTTTTTTTGCTTTATGATATAATAATTATTGACATGAGCAATAAAACATTAAGCATAAGTACTCAAAATAAATTAATTTTACTCGGACTGGTTGTCAGTACGGTGTTGATAGTCGGCTTGGCTGTCTTTGCAATTACAAATATTCAACAAAAAATCACAGAAGTTTATAGTGGTTTTGGTGAGATTATGACCAAAACTTTGGCGATTGAAAGTGTTGAAATTACAAAAGACGTACAAGAATTTGACAAATTTAAAACTTTGCAAGCACACACCGAATCAATAATGAATAGCAATACAGAAATTGCTTTTATTGAATTTAAAGATGACCAGAATAACACAATTTATTCAAGCAAAAATGATTTTCCTGAAAGAGCAAATCAAGCCGTTATCAAAAGTTCTTCACAAATGTTGGTGGACAAAGAAGGCGAAAAAGTTAATATAGGAAAAGTTATCGTTGGCTTGTCCGGTAGCGCAACAAAAGATATTTCTCATGCAACAAGAAATTCTATGCTTGTTGTTTTTACAGTTGCTTGGCTTGTATTTACGCTTGTAATTCTAATAAATACAATTCTTATAACACGTGAACTTTCAATGTTACATCACGGAGTTAAAAAGATTTCAACAGGTGCTTTTGGATATACGCTTGATGATAAAAATACTTCTGGCGAAATAAAAGAACTTATCCAAGCATTCAATGATATGTCATTGAGATTACATCAATACGAAGAACAAAATATTGATCAACTCACTCTTGAACGTAACAAATTTGAAGCCGTCTTGATGAGTATTGTTAACGGTGTTGTTGTATGTGACAACTATGACAATGTAGTTCTTGTAAACAACGCAGCAAAGAAAATGCTTGAAGTTGAAGACGAACAAATTTTGAATACAAAAATACAAATGTATTGTGATACTGATGGCGAACTTTGTTTCAAAGAAAAAATTGAACAATTCAAAGATACACCATTAGATATTATGGAAAACAAACCACTTGAGTTTAATATAGAAATTGATGGAAGAGTAATAAAATCAGTAATCTCTCCAATGTTCTCAAAAAACCAAGATTATGTTGGTTACGTCATAGTTCTTATTGACGTAACAAAAGAAGTTGAAATCGACAGAATGAAAAGCAACTTTATTTCAAATGTAAGTCACGAACTACGTACACCAGTAACTGTTTTGAGGACTTACATTGATACATTGCACAACCATTCAGACGATTTTGATGAAAAAACAAACAAAGAATTCTTTGAAGTAATCAACAAAGAAGCAGCAAGATTACACAAAATGGTTAATGATATTCTAGATTTTTCAAGACTCGAAGCTGGTAACGTTAAAATAGAAAAAGAAAATACTAACATTGTGCCAGTAATTGAACAACAAATAAAATCTGTTCAAGTACTTGCTGAAGAAAAAAATGTTACCTTCTCAATCATTAAAGAACCAAATCTTCCAACAATTCCATTCCATGTAGATAGTATTGAAAGAGCATTGAATAATCTTCTATCAAACGCTATCAAATATTCGCCAGAAAATGGACGTATCAAAGTTAGAGCAGAATTAGCTCGTGATCCTAACTTTGTAGAAGTGTCTGTAGAAGACCAAGGTTGTGGAATTTCTGAAGAACATCAAAAGAAAATTTTTGAAAGATTCTATAGAGTAGAAAACAATACTCACACAGTAAAAGGCACTGGTCTAGGCTTACACCTAGTAAAAATTTCTATAGAAAAACACCATCAAGGTCAAGTATTTGTAAAAAGTAGACCAAATGAAGGCTCAACATTCGGCTTCAGGTTACCTATAAATCCTGTGGAAATCGTAGAAGAAGAGATTTAAAAAAACTTTTTTCAACAAAAAAAACAAAAGACGCCTCAAAAAGGAAAAGGCGTCTTTTATTTTATACAAACAAACTTCCAAACGGTTGTCACCCTGACCTTGTTTCAACATGACGCCCATTAGGCAAACAAATTACATAAAACTAATAATTAAAGCATTTTTGAAAATAATATTCTTTAGGATGTCGACAGAATGGGCACATTTCTGGAGGTTCACACCCCTCGTGAGTATAACCACATTTTGCACATTCCCAAACTACTGCATCATTAGATTTAAGCAATGTAGAGCTTTTAATAGCATCAATTAGCTTTTTATATCTAGTCATGTGCATTTTTTCAATTTTTCTGATATTTTCAAATAATATAGCAATTTTTTCAAAGCCTTCATCTCTAGCATCTTGCGCAAAACGAGCATACATATCTTCCCACTCGTAATTTTCTGTACCAGCAGCTTCTTGTAAATTTGCCATAGTCTTATTCAAAGAACCACCACAAAGAATTTTTAGCCAGATTTTTGCATGTTCCATTTCATTGGCAGCAGTTTCTTCAAATATTCTGGCAATATTATTGTAGCCTTCTTCTTTTGCTTGTTTTGCAAAGAACGTGTAGTTATTTCGTGCTTTGGACTCACCACAATACGCTTCTTTGAGGTTTCGCTCAGTCTTTGTGCCTGCCAACTCCTTACTGATGACATGTTTGAAATCTTCATGGTTATCCTCATCTTGTTTTTTAGAACTCATATTAAAAACTCCTTAAGTCGATACTCCTAAATTCAAACACATAAAAAAACAATACGACTTACCCAGTAGGATAAACCGTATTAACTATGTAAAAAATTCAAACACTAACCACCTTGAATTTGTTTGACTACTTTTACTAAAACATTCATTAAAAAGTATCTAATCTAGTATCGCAATTGCTGCC
>JAZSES010000330.1:0-3676 GCA_045531805.1 Candidatus Limenecus sp.
TGTGTTACAGTTGCAAGGGTTTTTGCTCAACAGTTAAATATTCCGCTAGTTGGTGTTAGCTCTTTAGAAATATTGTCAAAAATTAATGCTAATAATTCAAAAACAACTATTATTTTGGATGCTAGAAAAAATCAGTTTTATACTGCAGTTTATGAAGCTGGCTTAGAAGTTGTCGCTCCTTCATTAACTGATTCTGCTGATGTTTTGAATTTTGATTTTTCTGATACAGTTGTTGTTTGTGATGAATTTTCTTCAAGGTTTTTGTTTGATAAGTGTGATAACTGTATTGTTTATACTGATTCTAATTATAATTTAGGTCTTTATTTAAACGAAATTGCTGCTAAGCAACTTAATTGTGTTGAGCGTGAACAGTTCCATTGGGCAAAACTGAAGCCTTTATACTTGCAAGCACCGCCTGTTTCTATGCCTAAGATTGCAAAACAGGCTTAAATCTAAGTTATCTATATGATTACACCAGGATAAAGTTGTTATTTAATATTATATATTAGTGTATTACTGGAGAATGGTGTAAATGGATTTAACCTCACTTATAGGTATATTTTTTGGTGTAGTTTGTATTCTCATTGGTCAAGCAATGGAAGGTGGTAACGTTGGTCAGCTACTACAAATTACAGCTGCGTTTATTGTGTTTGGTGGTACTGCTGGTGCTGTAATATTAAGCTTTTCTGTTGAAGAACTCAAAAATGCATTGGCTCTCATTAAAGACGTATTCTTTGGAGACAAAGTTAATTTTGAAGAGCTTATTGCAGAGATTATAAAATTTGCAACCAAAGCAAGAAGAGAAGGTGCTATTTCTTTGGAAAAAGAAGCTCGTACTGCTTCTGATAGTCTTTTGGTAATGGGATTAGAGGCTGTTGCCGATGGTACGGACCCTGCATTGGTTCGTCAAATGATGGAAACTCAAGTATCTTTGTTAGAAGCCAAAGTTGCTGGTGCTGCTAAAGTTTGGGAGTCTGCTGGTGGTTTTTCTCCTACAATTGGTATCATTGGTGCGGTGCTTGGTTTGATTCAGGTTATGCAGAACTTGTCTGACCCTTCTAAGTTGGGTGCTGGTATTGCTGTTGCTTTCGTAGCAACTGTTTATGGTGTAGGTGCGGCTAACCTTGTTTTTATTCCATTTTCAACAAAATTGAAATTCAAATATCAAAAAGTATTTTTGAAAAAAGAAGTTATTATCGAGGGTGTACTTGCTATTCAATCTGGTGAAAGCCCTGCGTTGATAGAAAGAAAACTTATGGCTTATATTTTAGATAGTCATATGAATAAAGAAGAAAAATAATAGACGGTAGATATAGTAATGGCAAGAAAAAAGAAACACGAAGAACATGAAAACCTAGAACGTTGGTTGGTATCATATGCTGACTTTATGACTTTGCTTTTCGCAACATTTGTAGTTCTTTATGCCTTGAATCAAACTACGGTTGTTGAAATGAAAAAGGTTGAAGATTCTTTGAAAAAAGCCTTTAGCGCATCATCTATTCTTGAGGGTGGCTTAGGGGTTATGAACTCCGGTATTTCTGTTCTTGAAGACAATGGAGCAGATGCTATTATTGATACTCTATTAATGGAATATATTAGCCCTAAATATGAGCAAGAATCTTTTAAACAAATAAAAAAAGAGATTGAAGATAAAGTTAAATCAGGTGAATTAAAAGATATTTCTGCAAAAATTGATGATAGAGGCTTGGTAATCACTATCACTGATAACAATATATTCTTTAAGTCAGCTTCGGCAGAGCTTTCGGAAAGTTCCAAAAAGGTTTTAGATCAAATTGGTAAATTGATTGTTGAAAAGTTTGCAATGCACTCTATTCGTGTAGATGGGCACACTGATGCTTTGCCTATTTCTGGTACTAAGTATCCATCAAACTGGGAATTGTCTTCAGCTCGTTCTTCTACTATTGTTAGATATTTAATTAACAAGTTTCATATTTTGCCAGATTTAATGACCGCTGTTGGTTATGCAGAAACTAGACCATTAGAAAAAGGAAATGATCCAAAGGCTTTGGCAAAAAATAGACGTGTTGAAATTGTTGTTCTCAAAAATATTAATAACAAATTTGAGAATTATCAAAATACATATTTGAAAATGAGCAAAACTGAGCAACAAAGACGAAGAAACGAACAAATAAAAATTATCAAAGAATTGGAAAATAAAGAGTTACAGTCATTAGGCGAAGATATTATACATACCTCTGAGTTGACTGGTGGAAAAACTTCTACTTACGATGGTGGTGGGGATTTCTTAGATGAAGCAAAAAGGCTAGAACGTCTAAATAATCCAGGAAAATAATTTTTCTTATTTTGTTTTATCTCAATATTTTTAGGATGAATTTTTATTTGAGTTATTTGATTTGTAACGTCTTTGTTGTTTTTATGCAAATTTCTTTTGTTTATTCTATAATGTTGCTCGTCTGATAATTATGAGGACTGATTTTTGCAGAAAAATATTAAATTAACCAGATATATTCTTTTAGCTTTAATACTTGGTGTTTTGACAGGGATTTTATTTCCCTCTTTTGCTGTTAAGCTTTCACCTTTAGCTATGATGTTTTTAAATATGGTTAAGATGATTATTGCCCCATTGTTATTTGCAACTTTGGTTATTGGTATTGCTGGTCATGGTGACATAAAAAGTTTAGGTAAAATTGGTTTAAAAACTATTGTATATTTTGAAGTTATTACAGTAATTGCGCTATTTATTGGGTTGGGGATAGGTCATCTTACACAACCTGGTGCAGGAATTGGTGATGTATCAAATATTTCAACTGCTTTTATGGATACAGTAAATAATATGAGTGCTACATCTAGTCATACTTCGTTGAAGCATATGCTTGTTGATATTGTTCCATCTAGCATAGTTAAATCAATGGCAGAAGGAAATTTATTACAAATTGTTGTATTTAGCTTATTCTTTGCGCTTTCCATATGTGCAGTTGGGCAAAAGGCAAAGCCTATTATGGACTTGTTATCATCTTTGTCTGAAATTATGTTCAAGTTTACAGAATATGTAATGTGTTTTGCACCAATAGGTGTTTTTGCTGCGATAGCTAGTACAATTGGAAGTAGTGGTATTGAAATTTTAAAAAACTATGTAAAAATTGTGTTTTCACTATATTTTGCATTAATTTTGTTTATAGTCTTTATTGTTATATTTGTTTGCAAAGTTGTAAAAATACCTGTAAGAGGTTTAGTTAAGGTGTTGAAAGATCCAGCTATGCTTGCATTTTCGACCGCAAGTTCAGAAGCTGCATTGCCCAAAGCAATGGAAGAGATGGAGCGTTTTGGAGTTCCTAAAAATATTGTTGGTTTTGTTATGCCAACAGGTTACACCTTTAATTTGGATGGCAGTACTCTTTATTTGTCTATGGCTGTGTTATTTGCAACTCAGCTGGTTGGAATAGATTTGTCGTTTCAACAGCAGGTTATAATGATGTTGGCTTTGATGTTTACAAGTAAAGGTGTTGCTGGTGTTCCAAGAGCTTCATTGGTCGTTTTGGCTGGAACATTGTCTAGTTTAAATTATCCGCTTATTGGGGTTGCAATTTTGTTAGGTATTGACCAAATTCTTGATATGGGGCGTACAACAGTTAACCTTGTAGGCAACTGTATTGCGACTATTTTTATTGCAAAATGGGAAAATGAGTTTGATTAC
>JAZSES010000192.1:0-13834 GCA_045531805.1 Candidatus Limenecus sp.
GTTCACTTTGTCAAAAATTCGTTCACATATATTTTATACGACACACAAAAACTTCGTTTTTGCTTTGTCTACCTCTATTCAAAACTTGCCACAGGCAACTTTTGAACAGAGTTCTTCTTATCACGAATTTTTCTCGGACAATTAATGATTCTATAGATAAGTTTTAAATTTTGTTCAAAACTGTTTAAACTTATGAACAAGTTTTGAACTAGTAGTTTGTGTTTTTATTTGGGTAATTACTTTTGAATGGTTTTGCGCAAAAGTGAGTTATGCTTGATTTGAATTGGTTAAATACTTTGAATAAGCCTGCACTGATGCCGCCACCTATAGCGTTTGGTATTGTATGGCCTATTTTGTATGTAATGATTTTTCTTTCTTTGTATTTCTATTTGAAAGATGGTTTTTCTAAGTCTCATTCTGTAGGTGTGTTTTTTTTCTTTTTGCAACTCGTTTTAAATTTTGCTTGGACACCAGTCTTTTTCGGGTTGCATAAAATAGGCTATTCTTTGGTAATTATTTTTGCATTGCTAGTTTTTGTTGCGATTACGATTTTATTATTTTTTAAAAAATCCAAAATTGCGGGTTGGTTGTTAGTTCCTTATTGGTTGTGGTTGTGTTTTGCGACTTATTTGAATTATGAAATAATTAGGCTTAATTAATTTAACCAGTTGAATATATGAAATTTTTGCCCGTTAGTTATATTTTCAGTAAAATAGTATAACGATATCGATAAATACGGGGTAAAAATTGAAATCATTATCACTAATGGCTACCGCAATTGGAAGTTTGCCACACAAAAGCTCAAATGATGCTATAGAGTTGATTTTTGACAAATTTATAAATATTCCATTTTGGCCTCAATTGGCAAAAGTGGACAGGCATGAGGATATGACTATTCAGTATCTTCAGGGTATTCCTGGCATTAAGTATGACGAAGAACAGAACAAGTTTTTTTGTGATACTCAGTCTGATGAGTTCTTTTTAGAGCTTGAAGAATTTTTTATGGATTATGAGGCTATTGTTAATGAAAAAGATTTTTCAAATCTTGAAAAATATGCAATTACTTCCCCATACACAAGCGCAATACCACCATTTTTAGATAGGTTGAAAGAAAAAGTTTATCCTTTTGCAAAATGTCATATTGTCGGTGCTTTTACACTTGGAACAAGTCTTTGTGATTCAGAAAATGTGTGTGTTTTTTATGACGAAACATACCGTGAAGTTTTGGTCAAAGGTCTCACACTAAAAGCAGTTTGGCAAATTGAACAAATCAAAAAAATGTCACCAAGTACAACTCCGATAGTTTTTATGGATGAACCTGTTATGTCGCAGTTTGGGACTTCGGCTTTTATAACCGTAAAAAAAGAAGATATTGTTGGGGTTTTGAAAGAAATTTCTGATGTTATAAAGGATTTTGGCGGACTTTCTGCAGTACATTGTTGTGGCAAGTCGGATTGGTCAGTTTTGATAGATTCAAATATTGATATATTGAATTTTGATGCATTTGCTTATGCAAAAAGTTTGGAGGCTTATGTAAAAGAAGTTGCTGATTTTTTGAATAATGGTGGTTATATTGCTTGGGGAATAGTGCCAACATTGGATAAGGACGCCCTTGAGAAAACTACTCTTGCTGAATTGGTTTCAAAGTTCGAAAAATCAGTTAATGCACTTGTAAAGAAATCGAATGGTGCATTAGAAAAAGAACTTGTATTGAAACAGAGCTTTTTTACACCGTCTTGTGGTGCTGGGGGGTTGACTGTTGAGCTTTCTGAAAAAGCGATGCGTTTGGTTAATGAGTTGTCTGAAGAATTAAGATTGAAATATGGAGTGAATTAATGACTTTATCTATCGCTATTACTGGTAAAAGTGGAAGTGGAAAAACTACAATTACAAAAAATTTCGTAAAAGTTTTAAAAGAAACTTATCCAGATAAGTCTATTTTGCTTTTTGACAATGATTTGTCTACAGAACTTGCGCATAGCTATGGTATGGATGTTCGTAATACGATTTATGGTATCAGAAGTGGAAAACATGAGTACAAAACAGGTATTCCTTCAAGGATGACAAAACAAGAATACATTGAATGGGCACTTGAAGATATTGTTGTTACCGTTGAAGAAAATGTTGATTTGCTAGTGTCTTGGCTTGTTCCATCAAAGGATTGCCGTTGTCCAATTACTGGGCAAATTAGTGATGCGGTTGTTAAGCTTATAAACCAATACGATATTGTGGTTTTTGATTGTGAGTTTGATTTGAAATACCTACATCAACTTGTAGATATTCCTATGGATGTTACATTAATAGTTTCAACTACTTCTGAGGAATCTATATTTTTGGCGCAACGAATTGCAGAATTTTCTGCAAAATATGCTGCTGGTGGACAAATGGCATTGGTTTTGAATAATGTTGATAATCAGAATTACAACAAAATTCAAGATTATTTGAACAAATATGGCTTGGAGATTTTGGGTGTAATTCCTAAAGACAAAGAACTTTCTGAACATTCAATTGATAAAAATTCAAAGGTTGTGGAAGATGCAATCAAAGCGTTGTATTTTAGATTAAATCTTCCTCAAGTAATGAACTAGAGAAGAGTAAAATTATGGCGAATATTATAGACGGAAAACTTGTTGCAAAAAGTGTATTGGAAGATTTGGCAAAAAGGGTGGAAACATCTTCAAAGAAAACAGGTCTTGCAGTGATAATTGTAGGTGAAGACCCTGCTAGTAAAATATATGTAAATTTGAAAAGAAAAAAAGCGTTGGAAATGGGGTTTGAATCTTTGGTTGTAGAAATGCCTGAGAATACAACTCAAGAAGAACTTTTGAATAAAATTGATGAACTTAATTCTAATGAAAATATTAATGCTATTTTAGTTCAAATGCCATTGCCAAAACATATTGATTCAAAAGTTGTTATAGAAAAAATCAATCCCAAAAAAGATGTGGATTGTTTTCATCCTTACAATGTTGGTAAAATTGCGTCAAATAGTGACCCTTATGTTTTTCCTTGTACCCCTAAAGGGATTATGAAATTGTTGGAATATTACAACATTGAAGTTAGTGGTAAAAATGCGGTTGTAGTTGGACGTTCAAATATTGTTGGTCGTCCAATGGCACAAATGCTATTGACCGCTGATGCTACCGTTTCTATGTGTCATAGTCGTACACAAAATCTTGCTGAGATAACAAAAATGGCAGATATTTTGATTTGTGCTGCTGGAAAAGCTGGTTTGATTACAAAAGATATGGTTAAAGAGGGCGCAGTTGTTATTGATGTTGGTATGAATAGAGACGAAAATGGCAAGCTTTGTGGTGATGTTGATTTTGTTGGTGTTAAAGAAGTTGCATCTTTTATAACCCCTGTACCAGGTGGTGTTGGTCCTATGACGATTTGTTCGTTGATGGTTAATGCATACGAATTATCTCAAATGTAAGGAAATGTGTTATGGCAAATCAAGGAAATACAAACAAGGCAAATAGTAGTTCAAAATTTATGTCTTATTTTTACAAGACAGTTCAGCCTGTGACTTTGTCTATTGAAAAGATGAGGCAAAAATATTTTAATCTATTCAAAGTGTATGCTACAGTTGCCACTTGCATTTGGCTAGTTTTATTACTCTTTTTTGCTCAGCCTATTTTTGCTGGGAATGTTACTCAAGAAAACTTAGCTTTTATTTTTGTTGGTAGTGGATTTTTCTTTGTAGTATTTATTGCTCTACCTTATAGTTTTTTGAGATCAAATTATTCTAATAATGCAAAAAAAACTATTTTGCCTGTCCTTTTGCAATATTGGGGTGAGTTCTACTATCACCCTGCGTACAATTTGGGCTATAAACTTTATACGATGCTAGAGAACAAAAAAAGGGCTAAGGGTTTTGGGGATGAATTTTCAAAAGGGATTCAGTATTCTGATATAAGTATAAACGACTTTGTTTTAGAAAGGTTATTATATTTTGATAATCTTACATATGACGATGAAATAATCGGTATTTTTAATGATATTAGAGTTGAGTTTAGTGAACTTGAAACATATTATATAACAAGAGATAGCAAGGGTCGCACTTCAAAACATACGACTTTTGATGGTATGGTTTTTAGTGCGAAGTTAAACAAAAAATTCAAAGGTACGACAGCTTTGTCTTATGAAAATATAGATAAAAATAGATTGGCTAGTACAAGATATATGGATAGGCAAGAGCGCTTTGAAGATGTAATTTTGGAAGACCCAGAGTTTACAAAAAGATTTAAAATGGCATCAACTGATCAAATTGAGGCTAGATATATTTTTACAACAGCGTTTATGGAAAGATTTATGAAAGTTGCTCAAAGATATAATTATCGAGTGAAAGCAATTTTTATAGATGAAAACGTTCATATTTTGATTGATACTCTAGGGAAAAACTGGTTTGAGTTCTCTTTGAGTAAGCCTTGTACAAACTTTACTTCATATCAAGAATTTTTGACAGATTTTACTGGATTGTTGTCTATTGTTGATACATTGAAACTTAGTGAGGATGCAGTTCTTTAGTATTTAAAGAATTGTGACTTAGGAACAAAAAATATAGACATCCAACCATGTTGATAATAAGATACAGTTATATCATTTAAGGAGATTTAATTTATGAAATTAATGGAAGGCAAAAAAGGTATTATTTTCGGCGTTTCTAACGCAAGAGGTATTGCTTACGCTATTGCTCAACAAATTCACGCTGCAGGTGGCGAAATTGCATTTACATATGCAAACGAAGCTATGGAATCTCGTGTACGTCCATTGGCTGAAGAGATGAATGCAAAAATGATTGTTGAATGTGATGTTACTAACGAAGAACAAGTAAAAGAAGTTTTTGCCCAATATGAAAAAACTTATGGCAAATTGGATTTTGTAATCCATGCTGTAGCTTTTGCTCAAAAAGAAGATTTGATGGGTGATTTCATCAATACATCAAAAGAAGGCTGGGATATTGCTATGGGTGTAAGTGCTTATTCATTGGTAACACTTGCAAAATATGCAAAACCTTTGTTCAACGAAGGTGGTTCTATCCTTGCTTTGACATACCTTGGCTCAGAAATGGTTGTTGCTAACTACAACGTAATGGGTGTAGCAAAAGCAGCTCTTGAAGCTTCTGCAAGATATTTGGCAGATAGCCTTGGTAAAATTGGTGTTAGAGTTAACTGTTTGTCAGCAGGTGCGGTAAAAACTCTTGCTGCAAAAGGTATTTCTGGATTTGATAGAATGTTGAAAGCAGCTATCTTGAAAGCACCTCTTAGAAGAAACGTTTCTCTTGAAGATGTAGGCAAAACAGGTCTTTATCTAGTTTCTGACCTCTCTTCAGGTGTTACTGGTGAGATTGTACATGTAGACTGTGGTTGTCACGCAGTATACGCTTCTATTGATGAAATGGAAGCTACTTATGCTTACCAAAAGGGACAACAAGCTTAGTTTATTATTGGGGGTAACTGTAAAGTTACCCCTAAGTTTTAGTAGTAAATAATTAGTTATTTACCGAAATATTAATATAGGACAGAAAAAAAATGATGAAAAAAAACAAAACAAAAATCGTTGCAACATTGGGGCCTGCTTCAAGCGATGAATCAATGATTGAAGAATTGGTACAAGCTGGTGCTACAATGTTCCGTATCAACACTTCCCACAACACTGCGGAAGAACATGCAAAAAACATTGCAAAAATTAGAAATGTAGAGAAAAAACTCAAAACATTTATCCCTGTTTTGGTTGACCTTCAAGGTCCAAAAATCAGAGTTGGTAACTTGATTGAGCCTATTCCTATCGAACCTGGTAAAGAACTTGTTCTTGAATATGGTTTGGAACAAACTGATCCAAACATCGTTCCTGTAGATTACAGAGGTGTTGCAGAGGATGTTCACGAAGGTGAATGTATCCTTATGGATGACGGTAAAATTAAAATTCAAGTTATTAGAAAAGAAGGTACAAAAGTACACGTAAAAGTTCTTCACGGTGAACTTTTGAAACCAAGAAAAGGTATTAATATTCCTGGTGGTACAAAAAGTCTTTCAGCTATTACAGAAAGAGATGTTGAGTTTATCAAATTTGCAGTAGAAAATGGTGCTGATTACTTGGCATTGTCTTTTGTAAGAGACAAAGATGATATCTTGTTAGCAAGAAAATATTTGAGCCATTTTGGTGCTGATATTCCTATCGTTGCTAAAATTGAAAAACCAGAAGCTGTTAAAAATATTGACTCTATTCTTAGCGTAGTTGATGCTGTAATGGTTGCTAGAGGTGACCTTGGTATCGAGCTTTCTCCAGAGAAAGTTCCTATGGTTCAAAAACAAATTGTTGATGCAGCTTTCTTACACAGAAAAACTTGTATTGTAGCTACTCAAATGCTTGAATCTATGATTGAAGATCCAATCCCAACAAGAGCAGAGGCTTCTGACGTTGCTAACGCTATTCTTGATGGGGCAGATGCAGTAATGCTTTCTGGTGAAACTGCAGCTGGTAAACACCCATTGGAAGCTGTAAAAATGATGGCTATGATTGCTCACGATGTTGAACAAAGCAACTTTGTTAGCTACAACCTTGATTTGCCAATGAATGCAAACTATGAACCTACTCCACAAGCTTGTGCTGCGGCTGCGGTTAAAATGGCAAATGATTTGGGTGCAAAAGCTATTTTGGCTTTCACTCACACTGGTTATACAGTTAAATTGCTTTCAAAATTAAGACCATCTGTTCCAGTATTGGCTATTTCTGATAGTGAAAAATCTTGCAGAAAATTGAACTTGTACTGGGATATGCACCCATACTTGAAAGATTGGGATGTTGTTTTGAACGATGATTTGTTGAAAAAAATCGACAAATTATTGCTTGAAAAAACTGAATTCAAAAAAGACGACAGAGTTATTATTATTGGTTCTATTCCAAAACTTATTTCTGGTAGAACAAACTTTGTTCGTGTTCACAGAATGTGTGCATTCTAATAAAAAATTCAAAGGAATTTTAAAGCGAGTTGGAAACAACTCGCTTTTTTATTGATTATTTTTTTCATTATTTTTTTTAGAAAACTTGTATAAAAGTGTATTGCTATAAATCTTTGTCTTTTTGGTACTTTTTCACAAAACATTATCGAAAAGTATTATGTTTTTAGGATTATTTTTTTTACATTTTTAGAAACTTGGCACAATGGTAGATATTGAAAAAACCGTTTAATTTTTAATTTGTATAATTAAGGGGTTTTGCAAATGTTGTTTTCTAATTTTATTTCAAAAAATCTGTTAATTTTTTCTGTAGTGTTTTTCTTTGTGCTATCTTCTTCTTCGGTTTTTGCAGATAGTTTGAGTGATAAATTAAATGAGATTGAAAAAAATTATTATGGATACACATTTTCTGGTGATAATGCAACAAGGTTAGCAAGAGTAGAAAATGCTATTTACGGCTCAACTGGCAAACAATCTGAGAGTGCAAGAGTAGAAAAAATATATAAAGATTTGGGCTTGAGTGCGAATAATACAACAAAACCTGTATCTACTGGTGATTTGTTGACACAATCTCAAAACATTGGGCCAAAGGCTGATGCTGGCATAAAATATCCTATTGTTGATAAATTGGAGCAAAAGACATTTAACACTGTTTATGCAAATGAGGATATTTATGTGAGGTTATCTAGACTAGAAAAAAAGATTTTCCCCAATTCAAATAAAAGCACCCTCTCTTTGAATGAAAGAGTGGATGCTTTGCGCGACAATGTACTAGGAGGGACAAATTCTGTCGCTGTAGATATTGACCCTATGACAGAAGAAATTGTTTTGGAAAACGGACAGAAATATTATGGAGATGAAGATGCAAAATCTTATTTTAATAAAAAATCTGATGACGAATATTCAAATTACAATTATTACAGTTATGAAAACTCCAAAAATCCTGTTCCAGAAAAACAATCTTTTGAAATAGCAGGTGATGGTGGGGAATATGCTGAACATTATGCTCAGAGTTATGATTTAGACATTTTGGAAAAGAGCTTGCTTGGGCAAAGATACACAAGCGAAACTCCTTCCAAACGTCTTGCCAGATTGGAGTCAAAAGTTTTTCAACGAACATTTAATGACGATGAAGATGCCCGTATCCAGAGATTGTTGGCTGTTACAACTGCACAGAAAACTTCTCAGGAATATGACTCCAACAAATGGGCTCGCAGATTAAATACTGGTATGCAAATTGGCAGTATTCTGCTGATGGTTCTGGCAATGATTCTCTAGTTATAGAGGTTAAAGAATGGACCTACCATTGCATCATATACATTGTTGACCGGAGTCATCATTTTTTGGAAGAAAGTTCTCTTCGCAGGTTGTGTACAATTGTTGCAAGGTGGCAAGTACGTTCTTTGTGCAACAGGGCTTACTATATAAGAGTAATTAACCGGAGCAGCTGCACCTGTCGGTGTTCCAATTGTGCAAGCGCTATGTTGTTTTATAGGGCAAGCAGCAAACGCAGTGGCGCTTAACATTAATGAGGCTGCAGCTACAACGGCTGCTGTTGAAAATATCTTTTTCATACATCTATCTCCTTTTTATTCTTTTGCTGAATGAAATCTGTTTCATTCACATTTTCATTTTTACATTTCTGAAAATTTTTACATTGCCTTAATTAACTAAGTAAATTTATACTCCTATATGACTATTTTTTTATTAACAGATTTCGAAAATGTGATATAATCGACTTTGTTGTTAATTAATTTTTTAATCGGAGAGCCGAAACCTATGACAGAGAATAGAATTTATTTTGTAGATGTGACAAACAGAGATGGTGTACAGACTTCGCGTTTGGGACTTGCCAAACTTCAAAAGACAATAATTAACCTAATGCTTGATGATATGGGTATCACTCAATCAGAGTTTGGTTTTCCGACAACAAAACATGAATTGAATTACCTCAACGGCAATTTGGAGCTAGTTGATAGAGGTGTAATCACCAAAACAAAACTTTCAGGTTGGATGAGGGCAGTTGCTAGTGATGTAATCGAATCATTCCAAAATGTTCCACGCCTTAAATATGTAAACTTATCTCAGTCTACTTCTGACCAAATGATTGTTGGCAAGTATGGCGGCAATAAAACAAAAGAAGATATTTTAAAACAAACTTGCGAGGCAATTGAGGCTGCAATTACTTGCGGAGCGCAGATTATTGGTGTTAATGCTGAGGATGCTTCTAGGAGTTCTCTTGATTATTTGATTACTTATGCAAAAGAGTGTAAAAAACACGGTGCAAAAAGGTTTAGATATTGTGATACCTTGGGGTATGACGATCCTAATACTGCATATGAAAGAATTTATGCAATAGCAAAAGAAGCACAAATTGATATGGAAATGCACTTCCATAATGACCTTGGTATGGCGACAGGTTGCTCTGTTTTGGGGGCAAAGGCTGCAATTGATGCTGGAGTTGATGCATATATTAATACTGCAATAAATGGAATGGGTGAGCGTGCTGGTAACGCAGACTTGATTTCTTGTCTGTTGGCTGTTATGAAATCAAGCGGATTTGCTGGAAAATATGAAATTGACCCTAATATTGACTTGTCAAAGGCTTGGAAATTGGCGAAATATACTTCGCATGCTTTTGGTGTGCCAATCCCAGCAAATCAACCTGCGATGGGTAGTAATGCTTTTGCTCACGAATCAGGTATTCACGCTGATGGGGCTTTAAAAGATAGAAGAAATTATGAGTTGTATGATTTTGAAGAGCTTGGAAGAGGCGAACCTGAAATTGTTGAAACCGGTAGAATGATTACTGTTGGTGAGTATGGTGGTATCAAAGGTTTTAGAAATGTGTACAAAAACCTTGAGCTTGAGTTCCATGATGAAGATGAAGCTAGAAATATTTTGGAGCTTGCTAGATATGCAAACGTACACACGCAATTACCGCTAACTGATAGTGAATTGAGATTTATTTATTATTATCCTGATGTTGCGGCAAAAGTTATGACTGTTACTCCTTATTACGTACCGACAGGTGAATTGAAAAAACGTATGGAACATTCTGGCGAAGTTATGCCTGCATCAATCGTTTAGTGGTGTAATTTCTCTATTGTTCTGTTATAATGCCGTTTAAGAGGTATTGATATGTCATTAAAAGCAAGAATAGAAGCAGTTTTGTTCATCACTGCACAAGCGTTAGAAGTAAAAGATATTGCTGAAATCCTTAAAGAAGAAGAGGAAGTTGTCGAAGAAGCTTTGCTTGAACTTATCATGGATTATTCAGCGAGAGAAGGCGCTCTTGAAATTGATGATGAAAACGGTTATATTTTGCAGGTAAAAGAAGACTATATGGATATTGTTGAGCAACTTTGTCCAGTAGAGTTGAAACCTGCCGTATTGAAAACGCTTACTATTATTGCATTGAAAGAACCTATTAGACAATCTTACTTAAAAGAATTACGTTCAAATGCTTACGAGCATGTTCAAGAACTTTTGAAAATGGGATTGATTTCTCGTCATAGAGATAAAAATGGTCGTTCGTTTAATTTGAAAACTACGCCTAAGTTTTCTGAGTATTTCAAACTCAAAGGTGATGCAAAAACTTTGGCAAAAATTATGGATTTGGAAAAACAAGCCAAAGAATCTGACGGTGAAGAAGTCGATTTGTCAGAATTTATTGATGATGGTGGTTCTGCAGAAGAGTAGACTGATTAGAGCAGGTCGTACTTTTATGGCAAATTGCTTAATTCACTTTTGAATGCGGGTTTTCTGTTTATTTCAGAAAATGCAATTGCTGGTTTTGTGTATTTTTCGTTTTCAGAAACTTTTTTGTAATAATCTTTGACTAAAACAATTTGAGTTTTCACATTTTTGAAATTGTTTTCTTTCAAAAAGTTTTCAATTTTTGCGCTATTTGTGTGATATTTTTTGTTCAAGAAATAGAGGTTAAATTTTCTTGTTCTCATCATGATTTGGCTTATTGAAAAATTGATAATATCTCCGATATACTCATCGAAAGCACTTACAATACTTACGTCGAGCGTGAAGTTTACATTGTCATCTGTTTGGATTGAAAAATACCCTTTTATTGAGTGTTTGCTTCCGTCTTCTATAACGTATTTGAAGTAAGCGGTTTTGTGCAAGCCATTACAAATAATATTTTCAAATTCAGCAGGTGTTTTTGCTAGCGAGTATCTAAAATGTGGGAATATTAATTCATTGTGTATGCTAGCAACAGCTTTTGTATCAGAACTTTTGAATGGTCTAAAAAAGCCTTTGTCTAAAGTATTTTCGTTTTTTGATAATTTTTTTATATCATCAATTTTCCAAAGTTGCTCAGATGCACACACCCTAAAACCGCAACCCTTGGAAAACAATTCCAACAATTCTTCGTGGTTTTCATCAACCTTGGCAAGGAATGTGTTTGCCCCCATTGCACCAAATCTTGCAATTGCAAAACTTACGAGTTGTCGTCCTGTATCATAACCATTTTCATCAAGAAATAATTTTGAAACTCTCCAGCAAAGAGGGTTTTTCTCTTGTGCTTTCATTGTGATAAGACCACAAATTTTTTCGTCTTCAATTGCTACATAAGAATCTGTTGCAAATTTACACTTCAATGGCATTAGTCTATTTGCCAAATTAAATGGGAATGGAACATAAGATTTGTAGCCAAATCCTGCTTCTGAGCTACTCATATTCGAAATCATTGAAATCATTCGTTTGAGTTTTGGTATGTCCCGTAATGCTAAACTTCTAATCTTTGCCATGAGTATAATATATCATTTTTGCGATTACTTATAAAGTATTAATAAAAAAATTTTTGTTAAACGACTTTGCATGATACAATTAATTCAAAGTTAAGTAGTGTCTAAAATTTGATACTATTAAATTAGATAAAGAGGAGCAAATATAATGGCAACAGAACCAAAATTAATCGCAACTATTCCAAGAAGTGCTACAGAGCAATTACAAATTGCAATCAATGAATATAAAGGTAAAAGTTATCTTGATTTGAGAATTTTTTATACCACAGATGATGGTGCAAATTGGTTGCCTACAAAAAAAGGCGTTACTGTTTCTCCAGATAATCTTGAATTGTTGAAAGATGCAGTAGAAGATGCAATGAAAGAACTTATGACAATAGAAGAATAATCAAATTGACAGATGATATTCAAAAAATAGATAACGAGAAAGAACAACTACAGGGCATGTTGAACAAATATGCCCTTGTTCTTACATCTATAAAAGGAATTGGGGTAAAAACTTTTAGCTATCTTATTCCAGAAAATTTGAAAGGTGTGATAAAAATTGGTCAGCCTGTTCTTGTTCCGTTTGGTAGGATGGGGTTGATAAACGCTTTTATTGTTGGTTTTTCAAATTATTTGCCAGAGGGGATTAAGGCAAAAAATATTTCCAAAATTCTTGATGAAACTCCAATTTTTGATGTGGATTATCTAAAATTTTTGGAGTGGGTTGCTGATTATTATTTTTGCTCAATACAAAATGTTCTTGAATGCGCAGTCCCTATGAAATTTTTAAATGGTGTTCAAAAAGAACAAACCGAAAAGTTTATAGAGTTTGTTACTTTTGATAATGCGACGAAAAGACAAAAAGAAGTTTTGGAAAAATTGAAATTACTTGGCAAGACTGATTTGATTAGTTTTGAAAAAGACGCAAAGACAACTAGAACTACTGTACAAAAATTGGACGCTTTGGGTTGTATAAAAATTACAGAAGAAAAATTGTATAGAAATCCTTTAGATATATTCAAAGCTCAAGAATTAGAGGCTTTTCCTAGTCTTTTAGAAGAACAAAAAAGTGCATACGATGAGATAGAAAAAAGATTAAATTCTCATTCTACAATTCTTTTACATGGTGTAACTTCTTCGGGAAAAACAGAGGTGTATTTTTCTGCAATAAAAAAAGTTTTGGAGCAAGGCAAGAATGTGCTTTTTCTTGCACCTGAAATTGCTTTGGCATCTGTTTTGACAAAAAGATTATCAAAGCGTTTTGGTATCGACAAAACTGCAATTTGGCATTCAAGTATTTCAGAGGGGGAGAAGTTTGATGTTTGGAACAAAATTAAAAACAATGAGATAAGAATACTTGCAGGTGCTCGTTCTGCAGTTTTTGCACCATTAAAAAATATTGGGTTAATAATAATTGATGAGGAGCATGAAAGTGCTTATAAACAAACTATGCCAGCACCTCGTTATGATGCGAGAAAGGTTGCACAAAAATTAGCAGAATTAAACAACTGCCCACTTTTGTTGGGAAGTGCTACACCTGATATAAATACATATTATTATGCAAAAAATTCTGGCAACCTTTTGGAAATGAAAAAACGTTATAATGATTATCCAATGGCGAAAGTTCGTGTAATTGATATGCGAGAAGAACGATTTAGGGCAAACAATGGTATTTTCTCACGAGCTTTGGTGAGTGCAATTCAGGATAATCTTAGGGATAAGAAGCAAACGATTATATTGATGAATAGACGTGGGTTTTCTACTTACACTCAATGCTTGGCGTGTGGTGAAGTTATTCAATGTCCAAAATGTGCTATCCCATTGATATTTCATTCGCAAACTCAAACTCTAAAATGCCATTACTGTGAGCATGAGGAGCAATTAATTACTGAATGTCCAAAATGTGGCAGTGATGCTTTAAAAAACTGCGGTACTGGGGTTCAAAAGGTTGAAATTATTGCGCAAAAGATTTTTCCTGATGCAAAAATTGTTAGGTTGGATAGCGATGCTTTGGCGAAGAAAAATCAGCATATAGAAATATTAGATGAATTTGCTAAAGGTAATATTGATATTTTGATTGGTACACAAATGTTGGCAAAAGGATTAGATAACCCTAATGTAACA
>JAZSES010000393.1:0-5946 GCA_045531805.1 Candidatus Limenecus sp.
AAAGTTTAGACTTTTTTGCTTTGGTTATTATATATTATTTCTGAGGTAAAAAAAATACGATAGTTAGTCGAAATGACAGGAAAGATGTATGTATATTAAACAATTCGAACAAGGTAGAACATTTATTTCCAAGCTTACTCACGAAGCTGATTTATTGGAAGAATTGAATAAAATTTGCCAAGATAAGAATATAAAAGCTGGTTCAATTAGCGCCATAGGGGCTGTTTCAAGTTTGAAATTAGGCTTTTTTGATCAAGATACAAAAGAGTATAGTTTGACAACATATGCTTATGATGAGCCATTAGAAATTGTGTCCTGCATAGGTAATATATCTGAAAGAGATGGAAAACCATTCTGTCATGTTCATGTTATTGCCGCTGACAAAAAGGGTAAATGCATTGGTGGTCATTTGGCTCAGGGTACGGCAATTTATGCTGGTGAAGTTGTTATCCAAGAGTTTTTGGGTGAGGACTTGGTAAGAGAGCTTGATGATGTCACTCAACTCCATTTGTGGAAATAATTGAATAATTACGGTACTAGATTTTATATTAAAAGCCGTTCTCGAAACGAGGACGGCTTTTTAAATGTATAACAGTAAAATGATATTATTTTTTTGTTTTTTTGTTGAATTTTTGGATAATTTTCTTTAGCCCAATTTCAAGAAATTCATCTGCTGACATTTCTTTGTATGCAAGACTTTTTAGATCATTTTCTTTGATGTAATTAAGTCTATTTGCAACTTCTTGAATGGTCATTTTTTTGTAAATTGCTACTAAGTCTTTATCTGTGAACAATGATTTTGAAAGCTCTTTTAGACCAGATTTTTCATTTGCGTCGCCTTTTACGAATGTTCTAATATGAGTTTGTTCAAGCAAATCTGCAGCCTGATGAAATCTATCTTCGCCTCTACCTTTTGCGTCATCAGCAAAATCATTTGCGACTTTCCTCATAATGTTAAAGTCAATCTGTCCATCTCGGGTATTTTCGCCGATTATTCTATTTATGTCATCGTTTTGTTTTGTTCTATTATCCGTAATTTTTCTTACTATGTTTTCATCATTTAAGTTCAATAATTTTTTTTGTTGTTCAAATTTTTCTACAACTTTTTTGACTGTTTTTTGAGAAACTTTTTTTATTTTTTTTGTATTTTCTGCTGTTTCTGTCGCAATTGTTGTTGTAGGTTGAGTAGTTTTTTCAGTAAATGGTTTGATTGTATTTTCTGGTAGTATGAATTTTATTTCTTTGTTCGGATTAAGTATTTCCTTTAGGCTTTTTATTTCTCCTGGTGTTGGAGGAATCAATTTGCTTTTGTCTGTAATGACTGTTATTTTGTCATCTGTTTTTTTATTTTTAATAACTTCATCGACTAATTTATCAACTAATTCATCAATTTCGTCTTTAACTTTTTTAGCTCCATCAGAAATTTTGTTACCGACATTGTCTTCAATAATTTTTTTTGCTTTTCCTTTATGATTCAGAGCATAAAAGCCCAAACCTGCAAGAAGAATTGCTCCAGCTATATATGGAGAATTTTTTTTGAGAGTTTCTTTGATGTCTTTTTTTTCTGCAGTGGTTTGTTGAGTTGCAGTTGGTGGGAGTGTTTTTTGTGCAGTAAGAACTGGTTGCTGTTTAGGCAACTTCATTGCAGTAATTAAATCTATACCCATGCTATACCCCTTAATAAATAAATTGCATACAGAAAGTATAAGTCTGAACATAAAAATTTTTGTTAGTGTAAATATTAAATTTTACATTATTTTTACATTTAATGGTGTGTTGCATAAGTTCTAAATTCTAGTTATTATAATACTTGTTGGTAATTTACCTGAAAAGTTTTCTAATTTTTTGGAAAGATAATAAAATATTTTTTGGATTTTGGGTACAAATTGCAACGTACATAAAAAAGGAAAAAAAATGTCACCTGACAGTAAGAATATAGAAAAAACAAGCGAATCGGATAGTAATAGTAGTCACATAGAAATAACAGTAAAAACAGAAGAAACGGTTGCAAACGAAAAAGCCGAGAATACAAAATTTGTTGCAGTGATAAAAGCACTTGTTGCAAATATTGGTATTGCTCTTGTAAAGTTAATTTGCTTTTTCTTTTCATCAAGTTCGGCAATGCTTGCAGAGGCAATTCACTCTGGTGTGGATTCTTTCAACAGTATTTGTCTTTTAGTTGGTATAAAGAGGGGGTCTCGTCCAGCTGATAATGCTCACCCGTTTGGTTATGGGTTGGAAGCTAATGTGTGGGCGATGTTTGCTTCAATACTGATGCTTGCTGGTACTTTTGTTGCGTTCTATCATGGTATAGAAAAACTTATCCATGCTGAGGCTGCTAACGAATTATTGCTTCACTACAATTACATTGCTATTGCTTTGATTTGTAGTATTTTCTTTGAAGCTTGGGCTGTTGCAAGTGCGTCAAAAGCTGTTTTGCACGAAATGGGTGTTGAAGAAAAAAATCCTTTGAAAGAATTTTTCCGCTCAGTAAAATATATTGGACAAATTAAAAGTCCTACAACAAAATTTGTGTGGTACGAAGATACTGCTGCGTTGACAGGTGTTGTCGTTGCGTTTATCGCTTTGACTTTGGCAAAATATGTAATGCCGGAAAAGTTGGCTTATGTGCCTGATGCTATTGCGTCTATTATAATTGCAACAATATTACTTTTCTTGGCAACTTACTTGTTAAAAAATAATGTAAACAGTCTTACTGTTCAATCAGCTGAGCCTGATGTAGAAGACAAAATTAGGCAAGTTGCTTCTACAATCCACGGTATTACAGATGTTGTGGAATTGAAAACAATTGACCTTGGTTCATCAGGGTTGATTATCAATATGACAATTGAAGTAGACCCAGAAACTCAGATGAAAGATGCTGACGATATTGCTGAAATGCTGGAGCGTAAAGTCAAAACTGTTATAAAAAATATCACTCATATTACAATTGAACTTCAGGCGCATGATGCAGAAGATAATTGGGAAGAAAAATTCTACAAACTAATCAAAGAGGGTGAAAAAATCGAAACTATCGATAGTCATGAGGCAAAAATGCTTTCAAATTTCTTTGGTTTTGCAAATACTGTCGTTCGTGAAATTATGGTACCTCGTACTGAGATTTTTATGATTAATGTGGAAGATAGCATTAATGAGTTGGCTGATTTGATTATTAGCTCTGGTCATACGAGAATACCTGTTTATAGAGATAGTGTTGATAATGTTATTGGTATTATCAATGCGAAAGATGTTTTGAAAGTAATTAAAAATAATAATATCGATGAGAACTTTAGACTAGAAAGCTTGTCTAGAGAACTTTTGATTGTACCTGAAAACAAATTTATTTCAGATTTGCTAAGCGATTTTACTTCTTCAAAAAATCAAATAGCAGCCGTTGTTGATGAGCACGGTGGTATAGCTGGTATCGTTACTATTGAAGATATTCTTGAGGAAATAGTTGGCGAAATTTATGATGAGTTTGACAAAGTTGAAACTCCTGAAATTGTTAAAGTCGATGAAAAAACTCTTAGTGTTTCTTGCAAAATGGATATTGAAGATATCAATGAACGATTTGATTTAGATATTCCAAGTGAGGATTTCCAAACTATTGGTGGTTATGTTTTTGGTCTATTGGGTAGAGAACCTGAGTTGGATGACGTAATTTCTGACAAAAATATTACATACACAATTTTAGAAATCGATGGACGTAGGATTTCACGAATAAAAATGGAAAAACAAACTCCATTTATTGATACAACTGAAATTGTTGAAACTGACAATGACGAAAAAAGTGAAAACGACGAGGCATAAAGCTTCGTCGTTTTAGTTTTGCATAACTTGTTTATTATTACACCCAGTTTTCAAAGTCTGGTTTTTTCTTTCTCCAGTCTTTCGAAACTTTTACGGTAAGCTCAAGATATACTTTTTTCTCAAGCATTTTTTCTAATTCTGTTCTTGCTTGTATACCGATAGTTTTTAGCATTTGCCCTTTTTTACCTATCATAATACCTTTTTGACTATCGTGTTCAACATGTATTGTTGCAAAAATTCTGTCAATATCTTCTTTTTCTTCATAATTTTCTATTACAACTGCTACACTGTGAGGAATTTCATCTTTGGTATTGATGAGAATTTTTTCCCTAACTATTTCTTGTGCAATTGAGCGCATTGTTTCATCAGTCAAATCATCTTCATCGTAAATTGGTGCGCCTTCTGGTAATTTTCTCATTATGGTAGAAATCAATGTGTCAATATTTCTGCCAGTTTGAGCTGAAACTCTTGCGGTTGGCAAGTTTGTTTCAAAAAGTGTTTTGTATGTAATAATGTTTTGTTCTTTTTTGATTGGGTCTTTTAGTTTGTCGACTTTATTTAGAACGATAATGATTGGTGTATTTGTTTGTTTGAGTAGATTTTCTACAATCCACTTGTCACCAGCACCTGCTGGCTCAGAAGCATCAACCAAAAATAGAATTAAATCTGAATCAGGCAAGGCTGTTTTGGCTTCGTCCATCAAATATTCACCCAATTTGTCGAGTGGTTTGTGGATACCTGGGGTGTCTATGAAAACGATTTGCCCAACTTCGTTTGTGAAAATACCTTTTATTCTTCTTCTTGTTGTTTGTGCTTTGTCAGTTGCGATTGCTATTTTTTGTCCAACAATTCTATTCATAAGAGTAGATTTACCTACATTAGGACGGCCTACTACTGCAACAAAGCCTGATTTAAATTCTTTCATACAATCTTCCGTTATTATTCTTTGTGACAATTTTATAATAACAAAAATCCAAAAAACATAAAATTTGCTATTTTGTCATTAAAAAAGGCGGATGAATTTCATCCGCCTTTTTTTATGATTTATTTTGCGCCATGTGAAAACAAGGCGATTTTATAAATCTTATTCGTTGATATCTTTCACGCTCAAAGCAATTCTGTGTTCTTGAGGAGTGAATTTTTTGATAAGAACTTTAACTTCGTCACCATTTTTGTAAATGTCGAATGGGTTAACGTTGCTATCTTTCATTTCAGCTACAGGAAGCAATGCTTCAACTCCTGGGAAAATGTTGATGAATGCACCGAAAGAAGTAACTTTGTTTACAGTACCTGTAATAACTTGTCCTTCTTCAAATTTATCTTCGATTTCTTCCCAAGGGTTGTCACCGATTCTTTTCAAGCTCAAGCTGATTCTTTTCAAATCTTCGTCAATTTTCAACACTTTAACTTCCAATTTTTGACCAAGAGTCAAAACGTCAGAAGGGTGTTTAATTCTTTGCCAAGAAATTTCAGAGATAGGAAGAAGACCGTCAACACCGTTGATATCGATGAACGCACCGAAATCAGCGATTCTAACAACTTCACCTTCAACAATTTGGTCAACTTCAAGTTTAGAGATAACTTCGTCAACAAGTTGTTCTCTTTGTTCTGCAAGTGCTTGTCTTTGTGACAAGATAAGTTTGTTTCTTTTTGCATCAGCTTCAAGAACTTTAACTTCGATATCTTGGTTCATTAAACCATCGAATGGCATACCAGTTCTCAATTGAGAAGCAGGGATGAAACCTCTAAGGTCTTGAACTTCAACGATAACGCCACCTTTAACAAGTGAAACAACTTTTGCATTAACTGTTTCGCCTGAAATTTTAGCGTTTTGAAGTACTTGCCAAGCTTGTGCGCAAGCAACTCTTTTTAGAGAAAGAAGCATACCGCTTTTTTCGTCTTCATCTTCTTTAAGAATGTAAAATTCTTTGCATTCGCCGATTTTAAGGTCTTCTGTCATAGAAGAAGGGATTTCTCTGTTAGGTAAGAAACCTTCTGATTTTGAGCCGATGTCTACAAGGTAACCATCGTTTTCTTTTTTCAAAATCATACCTCTAACTACGTCAGCTACGCTCAATTTTGATTTGAATGATTCTTCTAATAATCTTTCAAATTCATCCATTTGTGTTGTTGTCA
>JAZSES010000319.1:0-5383 GCA_045531805.1 Candidatus Limenecus sp.
ATTGGGAACAAGCACGGATGAAATTAAATATCTTAACAACCAGATTGAAGTAGCGTTGTACTCAATTTTTAAATTCCAATCAAAAATTAGAGATATAAAAATACAACAATATAAAAAACAACTTTCAACAGCAAACCTAGATAAAATTGTTTAATGTTTATTACCAAATTTCTCAAACAGCAAAAAGCGAGTATGATAATCATACTCGCTTTAAAACTCTCTCTAACCTAACGAAGATGTCTTCTTATGAACAACCTGAATAACCACAGTTCAAGCAAATGAAGCAACCTTCGCCATAACCTAGAACTGTACCACATTCAGGACATTTGTGTTCTTCACCTTCTTGTTGAGCTTCTGGTAATGCAGCTTTAATCTCAACAACTTTAATTTCAGGTTGTTTAGATTCTTCTTTTTTGTCCTCTTTTTTCTCCAAATTCATTGGCTGGAATTGTCTAGAATTGTTACGGTATACAGTAATACCTTTCAAATCATTTTCATAAGCCAACAAATATGAATCAGCTACATCTTGTTTTGTAGCATGTTCTTCAAAGTTAACTGTTTTTGAAACAGCGTTGTCTGTATGCAACTGGAATGCAGCTTGCATTTTTACGTGCCAGTATGGAGACACATCATGCGCACAAACAAATATTTTCTTAGCTTCTTCAGGAACTTCATCACAATGAGCCAATGTACCATCAATTGAAATTTTAGTCATCAACTCTTCAGAATAAAATCCATTTTCTTTTGCGTAAGCTTCAAAAATTGGGTTAACTTCAACCAGTTTTGTACCATCCATTACGTCACGGATAAATACAAGACCGAACAATGGTTCAACACCACCAGATGCACTAGCAATCATCGAAATTGTACCAGTAGGAGCAATACAAGTAGTTGTAGCATTTCTAATACCGTGTTTTGCAATTTGCGCATCAAGTTCAGCCCACATAGCATCAGTAATTTTTCCAGCAGACTTGCCTGAATATTTGTATGTCAAGAAAGGTTTGCCATCTTTAAACACACCATCATAAATACTGCCTTTGAAATTACCAAATCTACCTCTTTCTTTAGAAAGTTCAATAGATTTAACTTTTGAATGGTAATCAATAAATTCCATAACTTGAGAAGCAAGTTTTGTACCTTCTTCAGAATTGTAACCGATACCCAATTGCATAAGCATATCAGCCCAACCCATTACACCAAGACCAATTTTACGGTTATTTTGTACCATATCAGCAATTTGAGGTAATGGATAATTGTTTATAGCAATTACGTTATCCAAGAAATGAATAGCAGTTTTTGTAGTTTCAGCAAGCTTATCCCAATCAACAGAAAGATTACCTTTTTCACCTTTTAACATAAGTCCAAGATTAATAGAACCAAGGTTACAAGCTTCATAAGGAAGAAGAGGAACTTCACCACAAGGGTTAGTTGACTCAATAGCTCCAATCAATGGTGTTGGGTTATCAGAGTTCATATTGTCGATAAAAATAATACCTGGCTCACCATTTTTCCAAGCACCATCAACAATCAAATCAAATACCATTTTTGCATTTAATTTGCCGACAACTTCTTTTGTTCTAGGATGGAACAATTCATAGTCAGTACCAGCTTTTAATGCATCCATAAATTTGTCTGTAATTGCTACAGAGATATTAAAGTTGTTCAATTTGAAGTTATCAGATTTACAATTGATAAAATCCAAAATATCAGGGTGGTCAATACGAAGAATGCCCATATTAGCACCACGTCTAGTACCACCTTGTTTTACAGCTTCAGTAGCAGCATTAAACACTTCCATAAAACTAACTGGGCCTGAAGAAACACCCATTGTAGAACGAACTACATCATTTTTAGGTCTAAGTCTTGAGAAAGAAAAACCTGTACCACCACCTGATTTGTGAATAAGAGCAGTGTTTTTAACAGTTTCAAAAATACCTTCCAATGAATCTTCTACAGGAAGTACAAAACAAGCTGCCAATTGACCCAATTCTCTACCAGCATTCATCAATGTTGGAGAGTTTGGCATAAAATAACGATTTGTAATAAATTTATAAAACTCTTTTGTAGTTTCTTGAATCTCAGCAGGAGTTGAACCAAATTTTTTGTCAGCTGCAGCCAAAGTAGATGCTACACGCATAAACAAATCTTTAGGCGTTTCTGTAGGCTTACCTTCTGCATCTCTTTTTAAATATCTCTTCTCCAAAACTTTTTCAGCATTTTTGGATAAATTAAGTTTCTCTTCCGTACAATCAGTAACTTGACTCACGTTTCTAAATCCCCCTTAAACTAAAATATCGTAATTTCTTACATTCTAATACAAACCAACCATGCCAGAAAAGAAAACACACATTTGTAACTTAAACAAGCTTTACAATTGAAAGCATTGACTTTTTTTTCATTCTCATCATGCTTAATAAACTCAAAGGGCATGCAAAACATTTAAAAATTTTCTTACGCTCTTTTTGTTATATAATTAACTTGTTGGAAATGTGAATAAGGAAAAAAAATGAGCGAGCAAAAAACTAAAGGAAGAATTGTTACAGGTATGCGTCCTACAGGCAAATTGCATTTGGGACATTATCTTGGCGTACTAAAAAACATGGTAAAACTTCAAAATGAATACGAATGTTTTTTCTTTGTTGCAGACTGGCACGCTCTAACAACAAAATTTGATTGCACTGAAAACCTTATTGAAGACACAAGAAATGTTGTACTCGACTGGCTTGCGGCTGGTGTAGACCCAGAAAAAGCAAATATTTATATTCAATCTCATTTGCCACAAACTGCAGAACTTCATATTTATTTAAGCATGATTACTCCACAAAACTGGGTTGAACGAGACCCAACTCTAAAAGATTTAGTTAAAATGATTAAAACAGGAGAAGGAGAATCAAAACCAAATATTTCTTATGGATTTTTGGGTTATCCAGTTCTAATGTCAGCTGATATTTTAACATTCAATGTTGACTTTGTGCCAGTTGGTATTGACCAAGTTGCACATATTGAAATTACAAGAGATATCGCAAGAAGATTTAACAATATCTATAAAACAGAATTATTCAAAGAAGCGAAACCTCTTTTGACAAATATCCCTATGCTAAAAGGTGTTGACGGTCAAAAAATGGGTAAATCTTTCCACAACGATATAAAAATTTCTGATGATGAAGAAACAACGCAAAAGAAAATAATGAAAGCGATAACTGACAGAAGTCGTGCAAGAAAAGATGACCCTGGTCACCCTGACAAGTGTGAAGTAGCTTTTGAATATTGGAAAGCTTTTGCAACAGAAGAAAAAGTAAAACAAGTTCAAGCCGAATGTATCGCTGGCAAACGAGGTTGCGCGGACTGCAAAAGAGAACTTGCTACAATAATAAATGAGGAACTTAGACCTATCAGAGAACGTAGAAAATACTACGAACAAAATCCAAAGCTAGTTGATGAAATCATTAAAAAAGGTGACGAAAATGCTAAACTAGCTGCTGAAGAAGTACTCAAGAAAATTAGAAAAACAGTAGGAATGTTCTAATTTATTCAACGACTTATTATAGAGATAAAAAACTCTTAAAACATAAAGGGGTAGGAATTGCTAAAAAACAAAAATATTTTAATAGGAATAACTGGTGGAATAGCAGCTTATAAAATCTGTGAACTAGTCAGAATGTTCAAAAGAAATAATGCAAACGTAAAAGTTTGTGCAACCCCTAGCGCATTAGAATTTGTAACAGAACTAACATTAGACACACTTTCTCAAGAACAGGTCTACACAGAACAATTCAATACCGACGAAAAAAAACCTGAGCACATCGCTCTATGTGATTGGGCTGACATATTCTTGATTGCCCCAGCAAGCGCAAATACAATAGGAAAAATTGCAAATGGAATTTGCGACAATCTTTTGACATCACTTGCTTGTGCCTTCCAAAAACAAATGTTTGTAGCACCAGCAATGAATACAGGTATGTACAATAATTTGGCTGTACAAAAAAACATTGAGACCTTAAAAAATCACGGAAAAGAAATAATACAACCAGAAAACGGTTTCCTTGCTTGTGGAACAAATGGAATGGGAAGACTTGCAGACATAAACGTCATTTATAATGTAATAGAAAAACATTTCCAAACAAAACAATTCCTAAAAGATAAAAAAGTCGTAATTACGGCTGGTGGGACAAGAGAAAATATAGACCCTGTTCGTTACATAGGAAACTATAGCTCAGGAAAAATGGGAACAGCAATGGCTGATGCAGCTTACCAAGCTGGTGCAAATGTAACGCTAATAAAAACATTTGAATTAAAAAGAAATTACAAAACAATTGATGTAAAAAGCGCAAATGAAATGTTAGAAGCCGTAAAAAAAGAATTCGAAACTGCTGACATTCTCATTATGACTGCAGCAGTTGCTGATTATCGCCCAGAAATTTGTGCAGATTTGAAAATAAAAAAAGAAAATACAAACGAACTTGTTATTAAACTTATAAAAAACCCTGATATTCTAAGTGAAATGTGTAAAATAAAAAAACACAACCAGCAAGTAATTGGGTTCTGCGCAGAAAGTAACAATCTAATTGATTACGCAAAATCAAAAATTGAGAAAAAAGGTTGCGATTTTATCATAGCAAATGACATCTCAAGAAAAGATACGGGTTTTTCAAGCGACTATAATGAAGTTTATATATTAGACAAAAATTCTAATATAACTAAAATAGAAAAAGATACAAAAGAAAATATTGCAATAAAAATCTTGGAGTTGTTGTATGGCAAGAACTAGTGAAATAATAAGAACATTAGAAGAATACGCACCATTAGACCTTGCAGAAAGTTGGGATAATTCTGGCTGGCAAATATTCTTCGGTAACGACTCAACAACAAAAGTTCTTCTATGCCTTACTGTTACAGACGATGTAATAAATCAAGCTATCGAACTTGGTTGCAATCTAATTATTTCACATCATCCACTAATTTTTAAGCCACTAAAAGTTGTTAAAGACCACAAAATTCTAAAAGCAGTACAAAAAAACATCCAAATTTATTCATTACACACAAATTGTGACAAAACAGAAAATGGCACAAGTGACCTTATGGCTCAAAAGCTAAATCTAAAAAAAACTGCAATCCTCAATGATTTTGTAAGAGTCGGTCTTGCACCTAGAGAAATGAATTTAAACGAACTAATTTCTTATGTTAAATTGACATTTAACACAAACAAAATAAAATTAACAAACAATGCAAACAAACAATTAATCAAAACAATTGCAGTTTGTGCTGGCGCTGGGGCAGAATTTATCCCAGAAGTAGAAAGATACAACATAGATGCATTCATAACCGCAGAAGTAAAATATCATGATGCTATAGACTCACGTCGAGTTGCAATATTAGATATTGG
>JAZSES010000095.1:0-6007 GCA_045531805.1 Candidatus Limenecus sp.
AACTAAAAAAAGCGGGGGGATACCCGCTTTTTTATAAACCAAATTGTCAAATTAATTTTCACAGAACATATAGCCTAATATAGAAAAAGCGATAATCTTGTCTTCAACAATATTGAGCCATTCATATTTAGGGCTTTCAATATTGCATTTACATTCATCAAAATGATGACAAATCGAAACATTTTTCAATGTCAAAACATGCTTAAAGTTGTCTTTTGAATCATTAACAATAGTCCCATGCGCCTTAAAGTTTTCTGTAAAAACGACTATATCTTTAACCCCACCAGACATTTCTGATGCTTTGTAAATTTTGTCCAAAATATCATTACCCATAAACAAATCCTTTCGTAACCTTGCATGCAAGCTCAATCGCATTGGTTAAACGAAGAACCGCACACAACTTGAAGTAAACAAAAGTATTATTTACAAATAAAAAAAATATTTCATTCCCTAACAAGACAATTAATAGTCAGAAGAAGAACCATCATCATCATCTTCCAAAGATGATAAATCTCTAGTGTATGTCGTATCAAAATCTTCTGGCAACAAATCTTCGTCAGGCCAAATGGTTGATTCATCAAATCTAACTGCATCCATATTTTCAGCAGCAGCAAAATCAGAGTTTTGCAAATCACTTTCATTAAAAACAGAGCCAGCCATATCAGCATCAGTAAAATTACAATAATTTGCAGTAGCATAGCTAAATTCAGTACCATTTAACAGTGCGCCTGTAAAATTACACTCAACCAAATTAGCTCTTGAAAAATCAGCTGAAGTAAGGTCTGTATCAGTAAAATTAACTTCGGTAAAAGAAGCTTCTGAAAAACAACAACCTGACAAATCAGCGCCACTAAAATCTATATTTTCGAGAGATACACCAGAAAAATCTAATTCACTTAAATCTAAATCACCATTCTCAGAATGATATTCAGCATAATCCTGTGAATTATTCAAAATTAAATCAAAAACTTCTTCCTTTGTATATTTTGCCATTTGGCTATCTCCTTAGTATTATCAATTAGCTAGTCTTCAATAATGCGCATTTGCATACCTAACAGAACCGCTTGTGTTCTATTTTTTACTTTCAATTTTTTAAATATGTTGTTAAGGTGAGTTTTAACAGTAACTTCTCTAACAAACAATTTTTCAGAAATATCGCTATTGCTAGCACCTTGAGATAACATCTTCAATATCTCTTTTTCTCTTGTTGTAAGAGGTTCAATATCACCCTCTTTTGTAAATTTAACTTCGACACTAGATTTTTCTTTCTGCCAAGTTGAACGTCTCAACAAAGCTTCTACCCTAGCCAACAAGTTTGGTAAAACAAACGGTTTAACAATATAATCATCAGCACCAAATTTTAAACCTGAAATTTCTTTTTGCTCTTCATTCAAAGCTGTAATCATGATAACAGGTATATTTTCAAACTTTTTATTGCCTCTTATGGCTTTAAGGGTCTCCCAACCATCCATATTTGGCATCATGACATCAAGCAAAACCAAATCATATCCCTTACTTTTAGGCGAAGTAAGTGTCTTAATACCTTGCAGTCCATCTGTTGCAACATCAACTTCGTAACCATACAAAGGAAGTGCGTCTGCAAGATATTTAGGGTTGTCATCAATTAATAATATTTTTGCGATAGATACCATGGTTTTTCTCTTTTTCTTATACTTTAGTTGTAATTTTAATTGATAAAATGCCAATTATCAATGCAATTAAAGGAATTTCATCTGTTTAGATTATATTATCTTTGATAGCTTTTATTGCAGCTTGTGTTCTATCTGATACAGATAATTTTTGCAATATATTGCAAACATGGACTTTTACAGTATTTACGCTCAAGTCTAATTGCTTAGATATTTCTGGATTAGATTTGCCATCAACAATCATTGCCAAAATCTGCTTTTCTCGACTAGTAAGATTTACATCAGTCGTTGTTACAACTTTCATTTCCGGAGTCGAAGTACTACCAGTTGCCGCATTAAGCACATATTGCGCAACTTTAGGATCAAACCAAGCAGCCCCTTTAACAACAGATGCAACTATATAGACAAGTTTTTCTTGATCAACATCTTTTGTACAATATGCATTAGCACCAGCCTTTATAGCTTTTATAACGTCTTCCTCTTTTTCATGAGAAGAGAGAACAACAACTTTTGTATTAGGATTAGAATCTTTGATTTTTCTTGTTGCATCTATGCCATTAATATCAGGTAATCCCAAATCCATAATCACAACATCAATATTTTCTTTCTCAATTATTTCCAAACCTTTTTTTGCATTTGGTGCCTCAAAAAGTTTACCGACATAATCCAATTCTGCATCATCCGATTTCATTCTGAATGCAGTAAGTAACCCAAATCTGGTTAATGCGTGATCTTCAATTATAAGTATATTTTGTTTTGCCATAGTCTTAAATAATAAGTGATGTCTAGTTCTAATTACAACATTATAGATTTAAGCTCTTGAGCAGCCTCATCATAGAGAGCATTCAACTCCAAAGCTTTCCTAAAATTCTTTTTGGCCGCATCATTATTTCCATATTTTTTATTCACCATACCAGAATAAAAATAATAACGTGCATTTTGCTTGTTCAGATATTTGATAGAATCCAAATAGATTTCAGCCAAATCAACTCTGTTATTTTTCAAAGCAACATCTGCCAAATCAAGCCAAGCATCTATATAAAGAGGGTTTACGGCCACAGTCTTTTTTAAATACTGAATATTTTTAATCTCATTTATTTTAGAAACAGTATAATAAGTTTCAGCACTTACATAGTCCTTATCAAGAGCTTTATTTGCAAATTCCACAGACTTGTCTGTTTCGCCAAGCATTTTATAACATAACGAAGCTTTAACAAGAATCTCTGCATTATTTTTATCCTTTTTGGCTGATTTTAAATAAAAATCCAATGCATTTTTATAATCTTTTTTAAACAAGTACATATTAGCAATTCCCGCTAATGTTTTAGGATTTGTTTTTTTTACTTTATAAGCCAATTCATAATAATCCATTGCATCAGACAGTTTATTTTGTCTAAAATAAATATCCGCCAACAAAGTCATAGACTCAGCATCTTTTTTATTCATAGCAACATTTTGATTGAGCTCTTTTATAGCTCTTTTATCATCACCCGCTTTTACAAAATAATGAGCCAAATAGTATCTAGATTTTGCTCTATCTTTTGTTGCTTTGGCCAAAGTATAATATCTCAATCCTTCCAAATCATCTCTGTAATCAAGAATATCAACATGAGTGTCAATTAAGCCATCTAGTAATTTAACAGCTTCTGAAAGCTTATTTGTTTCGCAAAAGATTTGAGCTTTATATTTTACATAATTAACATTATCAGGATTAATTGATAACGCCTTGTTAATTTCATTTATAGCTTTATTGTATTCCTTTGTGTTGTAATACGCCTGAGACAAAATATAATGTGCATAATCAGAACGTTTGTATCGTTCTGGCATTTTACTCATATCTCTAGCAACTTCAAAAGCCAAATTGTTGTAATAGATTTCTGTATAATTTTGAGCCAACAAGATTTCATCGTCATATGACAAAACCATTTGTGGAAAGAGTCTTGATTTAATCAACTGAATTTGAGTATTATACAGTTCTCTATCTTGAATACTGTTTATTGCATCTTGAGCAAGTGAAAACAAACCAATATTAGCAAACTTATATGCTAATCCCAAATTTACAAAATCAGCATTTTCTGTTGCCCCCAAAAGAGATTTATAATCTTTGTACGCAGCCGTGATATTTCCTTGCGTAAATTTTTCATTTGCCTCTGAATATTTTTTCGAATAATCAATTTTCATAGGAGAAACAAGACCATTCGACGCATCTTCTTGTGAATAAGTGATAATTTTCAAAAAATCATTTGTTAGCTCATTATTTTTTATCAACTTCAAATTTTCTTTATTAAAAGTCGAAACAGGCGATTGAACAATACCACCAGCTACATCCTCTGCAACTGCAAAACCTGTCAACGCCGAAATAATAATAGAAGCTGTTATAAATTTTTTTATCATAAATTATCCTTAGTACCTTTAATTTCCTGCTTTGCTATCATAATATCTATTAAACAAATCAATAAAAGCCTTTTCTTCATCAGTTTGTGTATCTTTTTCCAAAAGTCCATAAAGATAATTTACATCATAGCGAGAAAGCATTTCTCTATCTTGTTGATTATACAATACTGAATCAACTTCACTCAAAAAAACATCAATTAATCGATCCAATGGTATATGGAAAAAAGCATCTACTATATCACCATCAAAGTGTTTCCAACTTCCTGACTTAATAATATCCAATGCATTTTTTATAGGCATTTTGTCACGATAATGTCTTTTTGAAGTAATAGCATCAAAAACATCACTAACTGCCAAAACTCTTCCACCAAAGTGTATTTCATTACCTTTTAATTTTCTGAAATACCCTGTGCCATCATACTTTTCGTGGTGACTAGATGCAATCTCAGCAACTTCTTTAAACTCTTCAGATATATAAACTCTGTTCAAAATATCATGTGTAAACATCACATGCTCTTGAATATGCTTATACTCATCATCAGTAAGTTTACCATTTTTTTGGAGAACAGCATCTCTAATACCTATTTTACCAATGTCATGAAGAATCGCAGCATGGATTATGTTTGCTTTCATTCGTTCATCTGTACCAATAGCATCACAAATCAACTCTGAATACATTTTTACACGATTAGAATGTCCTGCTGTAATTTTATCTCTAGCATCAATTGATGCAGCTAATGTATCAACAAAGCTCTTGAACAATTCTTTTTGTTCTTGGATCATTAACTGCTGAGACTCAAACAATCTTGCATTTTCTATCGCAATACCAGCACTAGAACCTATTGCTATAAGCAATTCTTCGTCTTCTTTAGTAAAAGTGCCATTCTGCTTGTTTAAAACTTGAAAAACACCGAGAATTTCGTGTTTCATATTCCAAATCGGCATACAAAGAATTGTCTCTGTTTTGTATCCAGTTTCCTTATCTATATCCTGATTAAAACGAGAATCCGAATAAGCATCTTTGATATTAACAATTTCACCAGACTGTGCAACATATCCAGCCAATCCTGAATCTGCAGGAAAGCGTATCTCTTGAGTACCCATACCCAAGGCAATTTTCGAAACCAGCTGATTATTAACTTTATCCAACAAAAAAACAGAACATCTGTCCGCATCAAGAACTTTTTTTATTTCTTGAGCAACAGTTTTCAAAAGTAACTCCAAGCTTGTTTCTGCAGCTAGTGTTCTTGCAACATTCAAAAGAGCAACCAATGGTTTTTCCGCATCTACGTCAAATTTTTGAACAGTCGTATCAACATCCATAGTTTCAATTCTACCAATTAAATCCATAATTTTTATATTAATAATAGAATTGTCACATTCAATATTTTTTGCTTGTTTTAATACAGCCAAAGCTTGAGAATAGTTTTTCTCATAGAAGTAAATATACCCCCAACAAAATGCATTTGTTTTTATAGCATTCTTACTTTGGGAATTTTCTGCCAAAAACTTTGCATCATCAAGCATATTTAAAGCTATTTTGTAAGAATCCTGATGGAATTTATACTTCAAAATTGCCAATAATGATAAGTTCTGTGCAATAAATTCATAAGACTTATGCACTAAAAATGTATTGTGTATCATCTCAGCTTTTGCAATAAGACTACCTATATTTGCCGTTTCTAACGTCTTAAACAGTCCAAACATAGACTCTTGAGCTTTATTTAAATCCTCTATACTAATTGATTTTACAAAATCTTTCATCACTAACCCTTAACATATTATCAATTTAATTATACAATATTTTTTGTAATAGAGAAATAAAATTGTCCGAGAAAAATTCGTGATAAGAAGAACTCTGTTCAAAAGTTGCCTGTGGCAAGTTTTGAATAGAGACTCTGCCGAAACAAAGGTGACTAAATGTCACGTTTGTTGAGAGGTCAAAGCAAAAACGAAGTTTTTGT
>JAZSES010000280.1:0-4545 GCA_045531805.1 Candidatus Limenecus sp.
CCCAGTGAATATTATAATAGTTCATTTGAAAATAATAGTGGGGTAGCGGTTTACGAAAAAACTGAAGATAACATTAATAATGTGCCGGGTGCGGCTATGCCAGAAACATTTAAAGTTGACATATCAAAAGAGCAAAATGAAGTTGATAAAATAAATGCTCTAAAAATATTAAAACGAGATAAATCTAAAAAATCAAATAAAAATAATAAAGATACACCATTCCACAAATGTGTTAATATAATTAACAGTCGCCCCAATTACAGTAAACAATTAAAAGATTTATTATATAAATATTTACAATTTAGAATAACCTGTACTCATTCAGACCCGACCGCTTGGGAAGTTTTATTAGATTCTTTAGACAATTTAGTTTCCTCGAGTACAACAAATGACATAAATGAATTAAATTATTTAAAAGAACAAATTGTATTAAAATCGTTACAGTGTGAATACCGTAAATTTTATCCTATGTCTGATATAGAAGTCGCTCAACATTTAACTCAGTACAGAGAGTCTATTCGTGATTGTAAAACTGATTTAGAGGGATTAGAAATCCACAGTCATGGAAAAGTTGATACTTCCGTGTTAGCTACAAATGATGACGGCACACCTATGATATTCTAATAATATTTCGTTAACACTTTACAACTATCTAAATATAATATTGTGAATAATTTGATTTATATCTTAATAAATATAAATCATTTTATTTTTATAAATATTATACATTTTATATAAAACGGAGATTTTTAATGCATAACTATTGCAAATGTCGTAAATGTAACAAAAATATAAAATCATTAATTGAAAAAACAACTCGTTTAGAAAAACAATTATTTGTAACAAATCGTAGATTAATGGTCGTAGAAAAACAATTATCAAAGGATTTACCTAAATCAGATATTTCTGATTTGTTTAAACCTCCTAGAATTTACGGAGAATCTATAAAATGAAATCTAATATAAATCATAATAATTGCTGGTATCGTTCTTTTTGTAAAAATGTAGATACTGATTTATGCACAGATGTATGTATATCATTTTACGAGATGAAACATTTATTAGAAAAATCAGGTATTCCGGAAAATTTATTTAATTCTATAAATTTAATACCTGATAAATGTGACATAGACGCTTTTATTAAATTAAAAAATATAAAAGATAACATAAATGATTTTGTAAAAAGTGGAAAATCATTATATATTTGGAGTAAAAATACAGGTAATGGAAAGACCAGTTGGTCTATAAAACTATTAAAAAGTTATTTTCATTCAGTGCACTATGGTAATGGTTTAAAACCACGCGGATTTTTTATACATACACCTTCATATTTATTAGACTGCAAAAATAAATTCTCAGAACATTCGTCTTTAGATTATCGTATGGTTCAAATCACTGATGAAGATAATAATGATTTACTAACTATGACAAATCTATTAAATGTAGATGTTATAGTCTGGGATGAAATCGGTACTAATAAATTTTCACAGTATGATTATATGAATTTATTATCAATTATTGACCAACGTTGTTTACGCGGAAAGTGTAACATATTTACAAGTAATTTTTCTAAAGAACAATTACAACAAATAATTGGAGAAAAATTAGTAAGTAGATTTAATAAAGATTCTGTAACAATTGAATTAATTGGACAGGATAGACGAGGAGGCGAGAATTAATATGTCAATGACTGAGTCTCAAATCCTTAATAAAATATTAAATTCTCAAGATGCTAGCATTATTATAAATAATTGCTTAGATAATGATTTCTTTCCAACGCTACGTGATGAATTTGATTTTATAATGCATCATGTAAAAAATTATGGTCAAGTTCCTGATAAGACCACATTTATGTCAGCTTTTCCTAATTTTCTTTTATTTGATGTTAGTGAAAATGATAATTATTTAATTGACGTAATTAGAGAAGAGCATACATATAATATTATGGCTCAAGTGATTAATAAAGCTGCTGAATTAGTACAAGCTAATTCATTTGAAGGCGTAGATTATTTAAAATCACAATTAGCTCAATTGCAGTTATCAGTCGGAATATCCAGCACAAATATTATAAAAGATGCTGATGCAAGATTAAATGTTTATAAACAAAAATTATTAGGTAACTTAAATTTTTATATAAAGTCAGGTTTTGATGAGCTTGATGCAATTACTAATGGGTGGCAGCGCGGTGAAGAATTTGTTGTAGTTATGGCGAGATTAGGTGTAGGTAAATCCTGGTTTTTAATAACCACCATAACACGTGCATGGGAGCAAGGCTATAATGTAGGATTTATTTCACCTGAAATGACTGCTAATTCAGTAGGATATAGATTTGATACAGTTAGAGCTCATTTCTCAAATCAATCTTTATCTTGGGGTAAGCAAGTAAACGGCTATGATGAATATATCGATGACTTAAAACAAAATAATAATTTATTTTGTGTAGCTACTCCAAAAGATTTTAATAATAAAATGACTGTATCAAAATTGAAAACATTTTGTGAATTAAATAAACTTGATATATTAGCCATTGATGGAATAAGTTATTTACAAGATGAGAGAGCTGTACGTGGTGATAATCGTTCAATGGAATTAACTCATATTTCAGAAGATTTAATGCAATTATCTAATGATTTGGGAATTCCAGTTTTAGTTGTTGTACAAGCAAATCGTACAGCTACAGTAGACCCGAATGAAGCCCCTGATGTCTCTTCTATACGTGATAGTGACGGCATAGGATTTAACGCCACACGTGTTATTGCATTACGTCAATCTGGCGGTTCAACAATGGAAATGCGAATACGAAAAAATCGATATGGTTTAACAGGCGGAAAAGTATGTTATAACTGGGATGCTGAACATGGTAATTTTATTTACTTACCTGTAGATGATGACGCAGTACCTGAACATATAAAAAATAAAAATGGGCAAGTTCAAAGTAATAATCAGTCAAATAATTCGTCATCTAAAAATAATATATTAGGAGCTACAACTCCGAATTCTTTCTTAAGTAATAATGCAGGAGACGCTTTTTAATGACATTTGAAGAATTGCATTTAATATTAGATAACTCTGATTATAAAATCTCTATAGACAAATATAAACAATTACTACATGAATTAAAAACTGATTGTTTTCATGAACAATGTAAATTAGACGTTGATACTGGTAGTTTTCATTTTTATGGCGGAGAAATGAATGCATTTATGATAGCCTTAGATTTAGCGGAGCATATCTCAAATGAATGATAATTTAAACGCATTTAAAAATTTACAAAATAAAAACAATAAACATTATGGTAAATCTACCTCAGTTTATACAACTATAGGTGCAAGTTCACATTCTAATACTGAAAGAGAAGAAGATGATTACTATGCAACTCCGCCTAAAGCTGTAAAACAATTATTACAATTAGAAAATTTTTGTCATAATATTTTAGAGCCGTGCTGTGGCGAAGGTCATATTAGTAAAACATTAATTAATTTAGGATATGACGTTGAATCTAGTGATTTAGTTAATCGAGGTTATGGTGACAAATTTTGCTCTATTATGGAATTAGAAGGACCTTATAATAAGGATATTATAACTAATCCTCCATACAGTTATGCTTTAGAATTTGCAGAAAAGTGTTTAAATTTGATTAGTGACGGTCATAAAGTTGCAATGTTTTTAAAATTATCATTTCTTGAAACCTCTAAACGCTATTACTTTTTTAAGCGATATCCTATAAAAAAGATATATGTTTCATCAAATAGATTGGGTTGCGGTAAAAATGGTTATTTTGATTTAATTGATAGAGATGGTGAAGTAAATGCGGGCTCGGCCGTATGCTATGCTTGGTTTATTTGGGAAAAAGGTTATAATGGTCCGACTATAATTGATTTTTTCAATCATGACTAATATATCATTTAACATTTTATTAGGCGGTGACTTATTATATGTGGTTTTATAATAATGTTCCATATTTATGTGAACCTATGGATATAATTCAAGCAATACGCAGACAAACATCAGAAAAAGGTATTGATATATTAAGAGATGTAAAACCGATGGAATATGCAATAATGTTTACATGTCCTTGGCATAATGGCGGTCAAGAACGTAAAGCTAGTTGCGGATTTATTCATCGTAAGAAAAAAGACGGCTTAGACGTAGGTACAGTGCATTGTTTCGCATGTAGAAAAAAGACATCCCTTGAAGAATTTATTTCTAATTGCTTTGGGTACTATGATGGCGGTATATGGGGTGCGAAGTGGTTATCATCTAATTTTAGTTCAGCAGATGTTGATGAACGTTCAAAAATAAATTTATCTGAAATAACAGCGAAATCATTAAGTCGTAATAATTCAACAGATAGTCTAAATATAAATTATGTTAGTGAACAAGAATTAGATTCATATAGATATTTACATCCTTATATGTATAAGCGTAAACTAACTGACGAAATTATAAATATGTTTGATATTGGTTATGATATTCAATCACAGTGTATTACATTCCCAGTTTCAGATGAAAATGGTAATGTTTTATTTATAGCCAGGCGTTCAGT
>JAZSES010000017.1:0-3322 GCA_045531805.1 Candidatus Limenecus sp.
TTTTTCAATTTCGGCAGTTATATCTGTACCGCCATACAACACTACACCTTTGGCCAAAACGATATCGTAGTTTGCTGCTTTGGCTTTTTGGGTAATTATTGCTGTCATACTTTTGTCGATAGCTGTTAGTTTGTTTGTGTAATCTTTTTGTATTGCTTCTTTTTTTGTATTCAATTCTTTGTTGTATTTATCTTCAAGTGCTTTTTTCTTTTTTGCATCAGGTTCTTTTGCTACAGTTTCTCGTGCTGTTTTTACAAAAGATGCAAGACCTTGAATTTTCTTTTCTCTTTCTTCTTTTAAGCTTTTGACTTGTTTTGATGCGGCTACAACTCTTTGAACATCAACAACGGCAATTTTAGAAGGCACATTTGATATTGCGTAGTTGTTAACTGTCATACCAATAACAAATGCACTAAGAGTCAATGCAAAATACTTAACACTGTTTTTCATAAATATCTCCTTTTTCTTATACGGTTATTTTATATAATAAACTTTGATTTACAAGTATTATTCTTGACAAATTTTAGGACAAAATTTAAACTTACTTTGTCTGTACACAAATATAAAGGTGATTTATGAAAGTATTATTAATCAATGGTAGTTCAAGAGATAACGGTTGCACTTATACTGCGCTAGATGTTATCGCGAAGCAATTACAGCAACAAGAAATCGAAACAGAATTTTTTCATATAGGTAATGTTCCTGTTAGAGATTGCTCTGGTTGTGGTGCGTGCCGAAAAACTAATTCTTTGTGCGTATATAATGATGATAAAGTTAATGAATTTATTGAAAAAGCAAAAGATTTCGATGGTTTTATTTTTGGCTCTCCTGTTTATTATGCACATCCAAGTGGACGTTTGATGTCTTTTATGGATAGAGTTTTCTATGCGGGCGGTGCAAATTTTAAATACAAGCCTGCGGCTGCAATTGTATCAGGGCGTAGAGCTGGTACTACTGCTGCATTGGATGTTATTACAAAACATTTTGTCATAAATTCAATGCCACTTGTTTCCTCAAATTATTGGCATATGGTACACGGAAATACGCCAGAGGAAGTTATGCAAGATGCAGAGGGTCTTCAAATTATGCGTGTATTGGGAAAAAATATGGCTTGGTTATTAAAATGTATTGAAGCTGGTAAACAAAATGGTATTGATATTCCTCTACAGGAAGAAAAAATAAAAACAAATTTTGTAAGATAGTTTATCTAAAAGCACCTCCACTTATTTGGAAGTGCTTTTTTTATTATATTAATTTACTTTTCCATTCTTGTATTTTTCGATTTCTGTTTCTATTATTTTACGCACTTTATCATCTAAGAATTCTTGAAATTCTGAACGTATTCGATATATTGCCATAGTTTGTAAATGTTCTTTATCATTTTGATAAACTAGTTGCATATAAGCATTGTATCCTTGTATAAATTTGATACAGTCTTTTTTTAGTTTTTTATCATTGGCAACCCATTGATTCATTTGCATGTACCAATTTGCGTCTCCAGCGGATTCAAATTTATTTGGTGACAATATTATGTTCAATATTCTCTCTGCTTCTTTTTCTTTTATTGCAACACATTGTTTTTTCATCTGTTTATCAAATGACTTTTTATTATCTAATAATAATTTCTTAAGGTCTTGATTTTTAATAACATCGTATACAGTTTGAGCAAAATCTTTTAGATTTTCATGTATTTCTTCTGGTCTATTTTGTTTGTAAATAATTTCCAAGAGTCCTTCTCTTTTTAAATCAGTCAAGAATGGTGCTTGATCTGTTAAATCGTATAGAAATTTATTTATAATAGCTTCTGCGGTTTTTGCTTCTAATGTGTTGGTATGGTCGTAATTCTTGTTTTGTTCGATTAATCCATTCTGCATTTTTTCCATTTTTTGTTGATATTCTGTACTTGAGATATTTAGTGTTTTTTTGAATTCATTTTCATCATCAATAACGCAAAACAATTTTGTTTCTTTGTCACAATTTTTTATTAGATAATTAGTAAAACTATTTTGAAATTCTGTTGGGAAGAAACTTAATTCCTTTTGAGCACATTGTTTGAACAAATTGTCTAAAACTTTAGGTGAGTTATAGTCGATTGTTGTTTTTTTCGCTTGTTTTGGTAGCTGTTGTTGATTTTGAGTTCTGAAAGTTGCAAGTTTTTGCATCTCTTCACGATAATGTCTTTTTTCTTTTGCTTTATTTAAAACTTTTTCTTTTAACGCTAATGCTTGTGACAACAAAGTTTCTAGTTTTTGAGGGTTTTCTTTGTCGTGATATGCTATTTCAAAATCAGTAATTATTGACTGTAAAGTTCTTGAAAAGTTTTTTCTAAATTCAGGGTCTTTGTTCCAAAACTCAAGCATAATAGCTCTTTGTTGCTCTGCAAATGTTGTGAAGTCCTGTTTAAAGTTTTCATTTGCGTATTTTTCTGAAAATATCTCAGTTAGCTTTTCACTAAATCCCATCTGCGCTGCAGCAATTGTCATTATCTGACCTTGAAATTTTAAATAGATGTTATTTTCAAGGTCTTTACCATCCATCATTTTTTTGATTTGCTCAGCTTTTTCTTCATTATTGAGTCTTGCCCACCATTTTGTTGATGCTTCACTTAATTTTTCTTTTGTTTCTCCTGTAACAATGTGCTCTGTAAATTTTCTTTTTGGAGGAATGTACTCTTTGTCATTTCTTGTTGCAACAAAAGAATTATAATAAGACAGATTTGGATATTTTACGCCAAGAGTTCTGAATGTTGAGTTTGAAAAATAATTTTTGTCTTTTACTCCCAATTCTCTTTTTATTTCTTCTGTAGCATCATTGTCAAAATCATTATTAATTTCGCTAATTGTTTTTCCTTCAAGATAAACTTTCTTGAGTAAGTAGACGGTTAAATCTTTGTTTTCTTTGTCCTTAAATATTGGTGTATTTGAAGTTTGCGCATCCCATTTCAATAGCAATAAAATACCAGTTGAAGGTTTTGTTTCATTCACAGTTCTCAATGATTGGAATAAAGGTTCGTCTGGATAGGCATCTTTTACATCTTCTATTGTGTCTGCAATTTTTAGATATTCAAAGGCTTCCCTTTGTAGTTGAGCTGGAGGCATATGGTGATGTTCAGAAAAATCTTTGTACAAATATTCCTTCACTGTTTTAGGCATGTTATCTTGATTAAATTTTTGTGCATAGAAGTTTTCTGGAGATCTATGCAATCTTTCACCGAATGTTGGAGTAAAGTTAGAGTTTATATATATTGATTGGAAATTTTGTTGTGTATTTTTACCTGTTTGTGAAATTTGTTTTTCTTTTTTCAGTATGATTTGATTGGCTA
>JAZSES010000004.1:0-2808 GCA_045531805.1 Candidatus Limenecus sp.
CGAAAGTCCAATCGAACAATTTTCTGTTGTAGAGAAAGTAAAAAAATTTATTAATTATCCATTAATTCAATAATAAATCAAGAACTTCAATAAATAAAAAATCTTATTGGAAGAGAATCATTACGATTGAATCATTTCAAATTTTATAAGAATAAGAAATAAAAGAAACAAAATTGTATCTAGAGGTTACTTGAACATTGAAAATATAACATTAAAAATATCACACCTACAGTTGCCTGAAAGTTATTTAAGAGTAAAAACATTCGGACAGAATATAAAACTAGATACAAATATTTACCCAATAGATAATCAAAACATTCAATTACTAGGAAAAATTAATTATAGTAAAAACCCTAGAATTGATATGTACGTAAAAACCGCAACAATACAATTCAATGACTTGCTTATACTAACTAAAGCAATTTTAGACTCATTACAAATAAAAAACGAATTAAACCAGTTTAAAGCAGAAGGCACATTGATAGCAGACTGCTACGTTAAAACAAACTTCAAAAAACTTACATCAAACGGATTTATTAAAGTAAACAATGGTGGCATTAGCGTAAGAAACCTAGCCAAAGTAATATCAAACGCAAATATAAATATAGATTTATCCGAAAATGCACTTAATATAGCAAATTCAAGTTTACTAATACATAATTCACCAATACAAATAAATGGAAAAATTGATAAAAAATCAACTACAAATATTAATGTAAAAGCTGAAAAAATATCACTACCTTTGATATTTAATGCATTTGCACCAAAAGAGCTAAGAAGTGCCTACAACTTTAAATCAGCTGATACATCATTGGATTTTAATATAACAGGTAAACTTAAAAACGCTATAGCAAACTTACTAATTACATTAGAAAATCTTAGCATTGCTGACAAATCAAATACTATAAATATAAGAAATAAAAAGCTATTTGCACAATTTATAGTTAACACAAAAGATATTATTGGTAACATTAACAACCAGAATTTTGTTATAGATTTACCAAAAACCAAATCGCATATATCAATCCCAGAGTTAGAAATAGCTATAGCAGATAAAAACATCAATATAAAAGAAAAAGATATTTTACTAAATAACAAAACAAAAATAAAATACTCCGGTGAAATTATTGATTACACTAAACTAAAATCAATAACAATGAATGCAAACGGTAGTATAAATACAACAGACTTGGTGCAACTTATTGGCAATGAATTTGCACCATACATACACTCTTCAGGAGAAATACCAGTAAAATTAACTATTGAAGGTAATAGTAAAAAACAAACACTATTTACACAAGTACTAGCAAATAGTAACAATTACATAACACCAGTCGATATAATGAATATCCAAGGTAAAGACACATCAATACAATCTGTAATTGATTTAAAACCCGGTAGGATTAAAATCAAAAAAACAGGTTTATATACTCGTACAACAGACGTTGATGAAAAAGGCAACGAAATTATCACTCTCAATGAAGTCGTTGGCATAGATGGCACGCTAGAGGGTTCTAGAATAAATTTATTAAAGGTTACAATACCAGAAACTCTACAAAGCAAAATATTTCTATTTCCAAAATCAAAATTCAACCTAAATGGTAGAGCTTTCATATTGGGAGAAGCTTCAGCTCCAAGAATGCGAGGAGGATTTGAACTCACTGAATTAAATATACCTGAATTACTCTTAAGCCTAAAAAATGGAAAATTACTGTTTAGAGGTCACGAAGCACATTTCATTGTACAAGATTTACTTTTAAACGGCTCAGATATACAAACAAAAGGCGTAATAAGCTTACTACCAAGCCCAAAAGTAATAATTCCGAATATAAACATAGCATCCAAATACTTTAACTTAGACAAAGTGATGAAAGTCTCTGAGCTTGCAATGAAATACGTGCCACAGACTCCGAAATCACAACATACAACACAAAATACACAACCTGCTGATTTACCAATAACAATACAAAAAGGTAATATTAGCTTTGATAGAATTATCACAGGAAATATTGATATCAGAAAAACATTATCAGCTATTTCGATGGCAAATAATGTGTTTTATATAGACAATTTAAAAACAAATATCTTTAAAGGTGTTGTAAGAGGTGACATCTCTGTAAATCTAATATCAATGCTGTTAAAAATAAAACTACAAGGCAGAAACATTGATGTAGAAAAAGCAATGCTAGACGGCGCTAATATGAAAGATATGCTAAACGGTACTGCAAGCTTTAAAACAAATATTGCACTTGAAGGTACAACGTTAGAAGAACAAATGAAAAGCCTAAAAGGTGACGTATCCTTCACAATAAAAGACGGCCAATTTGGACCATTTGGAAAAATCGAAAATCTAATAATAGCTGAGAATATTAGAGAATCACAACTATTCCAAACAGCATTGGGAAGCGTAATTAGTGGTCTTACTACTATTGATACAACTCATTTTTCTGACTTAAATGGTAAATTAAGCTTTGAAAATGGTATTTGCCATATCGACCCAATTACATCACTCGGAGATATTTTAAGCCTACACATATTTGGCGACTTTGATTTAATTCAAAACCAAGCTGATATGAAAGTCAGAGCAAGAATGGCATCTTTGATATCAAACTTACTAGGCCCAATAGGTGCAATCAACCCAGCAAACTTACTTAATAGTGCTGCGAGTTTAAATGTGGTAACAGCAAAAGCATTCTCTATATTCTGTGAAATGGTACCAGAAAATGAATTAGCAACATTACCAAGCTTTGCAAACAGCTATGTTGATAATGCAGCTACTAAATTCCAACTAGTAATTAGAGGTGACGT
>JAZSES010000063.1:0-4545 GCA_045531805.1 Candidatus Limenecus sp.
CCAAGATTTGGTATTTTTGACAGAGAAAACATGGCTATAGATTTTGCAAGAAAATCACAATACCCATTAGTAGTAAAAGCTGACAACCATCAACACGGTGAAAATGTATATATCTGCGATACTTTTGCAATTGCAAAACGTATTATAAGTGACTTGTTTGACCTACAACACAAAAAAGTAATTATTGAAGATTTTGTAGCTGGCCAAGAATTTTCGTACTATGTTCTTACAGATGGTTACAATGCTATGCCAATAGGCTCTGCTGTACCTTACAAATATGTATTGGAAGGTAATGGTGGTGCTGTAACTTCAGGCCTAGGTTCATACTCGCCATTTTATATGATTGATAGAACACTTGAAAGTAAAATATTCAAAGAGATAGTTTACCCTGCACTAGATGAATTATCAAAGAACGGAAACCAGTACATTGGTATCTTAGGAATCGACATCATAATAGACAGAACAGGCAAACTAAATGTAATTGAATTTAATCCATTCTTTAAAGAGCCAGACGCCCAATCTATTCTAGAAATACTTGATGAAAACCTAATTGATATTATGAGAGCTGCAATTGTTGGCTCACTTGTAGATGATTATAAAGAATTAAATCAAAAAGAATACTACTCTACATCAGTAGTGTTAACAGCTGGTAATTACCCAGATGATGGCAATTTTGGAGAAATAATTACAGGGTTGGATGAAGCTGAAGAAGAAGCAAACATTGCACACTTCAACACAAGAAAAGATAATAAAAATAGATTTGTCACAGCTGGTGGCAGAACTCTTGTAATAACAACAAAAGCCTCTACATTAGAAAAATCAGCAAAAAAAATGTATGAAAGCATTGAAAATATAGAATTCAAAGGTATGAGATACAGAAAAGATATAGGAAAAACATTTTCAATAGGTTGTGAATAATGGATGAAACAAAAATTACAAGAAAGTGTATTGCTTGCAATAGTATTAAACCAAGACCAGAATTAATAAAAATAACCCAAAATAATAAAACAAACGAAATAGTAATTCAACCAAACTCATACTGTATGGGACGTTCAACCTACATATGCAAAAAAAAGGAATGTGTTGATAAAGCACTAAAAAAAGGTCGACTCTACAAAATACTAAAAATTAAACAAGATGAAAGTATAGAGGAAAAAATCAGGGCTGTACTTGAAAGATAGATTGTGTTACAACTATATTAAATAATGCAGAATTGGAGATATGTAAGTATAATGACAGACACAATCAGAGTTTATGACTTGGCAAAAGAGCTTAATCTATCAAACAAAGACGTAATTGAAAAATTAGAAGAAAAACTTGGTGTAAAAGTTAAATCACATTCAAGTGTGATTTCAGCAACGCAAGCAAAAAAGCTTAAAGATTTACTAAATACACCCAAATCAGAGCAAAATAAAAAGCCAAAAGCTTTTGTAGTAAAAAAAGCCAAACCTGCTAAGGTAGAAGAAGAGCCAAAAGCTGAAGTAAAACCTGTAGAAGAAAAAAACGAAAAACCTGTTGAAAAAGTCAAATTGGGAAAAATCGAACCACCAGAAAGACTCCGATTAGGAAAGATAGAACCAGTATTACCACCTAAAAAACCTGTTGTTAAGCCAGCTCCAGTTAAACAAGAAAAGCAAAATTCTGAAAAAAAATTCGACAAATCTGCAAAACCAGAAAAACAAAATCAAAAAATCGAACAAAATGTAAAACAACAGACAGAAAACAAAAAGGATGGACAAAATAGACCAGACAAAAAACCTATCCAGCGACATATAATACCACAAGAAATATATGAAGCTAAAGGTAGCTCAAAGAAAAAAACATCCAAAAAGAAAGAAAAAACATATAATTCTAAAGAAGAAGAACAAGAAAGAATTAGCTTAGAAAAAGCTAACGCTCAAAAACACAAAAAGAAATCACACACTGAAGAAGCTGCAAAAGAAATTAAAAGCGTCGTAATCAACCAACCTCTTACAGTTGGTGAACTCGCTGAAAAAATAAACAAAGCAGCAGCTGAAATTGTTAAATTTTTAATGATGGAAGGTATTCTTGCAACAGTAAACCAAGTTATTGATGTTGCAACAGCAAAAAAAGTTTGCGAAAGCTTTGAAATAGAAGTGCAAGAAGAAGATTTAGAAGCATATTTTGCAGAAGAAATGCAAAAAGAAGAAGAAGCTAAAGAACTTGCAGCAATTGACCCAAAACTTCTAAAACGCAGAGCACCTGTAATTAGTATAATGGGTCACGTTGACCATGGTAAAACAACATTGCTAGACGCAATTCGTGCTTCAAAACACAAAATTGTATCAACTGAGGTTGGAGGTATTACTCAATCTATCGGTGCATACACAGTATTTTTAAATAACAAAAAAATTGTATTCATTGACACACCAGGTCACGAAGCATTTACAGAAATGCGTGCAAGAGGTGCAAAAGCCACAGATATAGCAATCTTAGTAGTTGCAGCAGACGACGGTATTATGCCACAAACTATCGAAGCTATAAATCACGCAAAAGCTGCTGAAGTACCGATAATTGTAGCCGTTAACAAATGCGATAAGCCTGATGCAAACCCAGACAAAATTCTTCAACAATTAACAGAACACGGTCTTGTGCCTGAAGAATGGGGTGGTGAGACTGTATGTGTAAAAGTTAGTGCTTTACAGGGTCAAGGTATCGACGAATTGTTAGAATACATTCTACTTTTGGCAGAAGTTCAAGACCTAAAAGCAAATCCTGATGCACCAGCTACAGGGGTTGTTATTGAAGCAAACCTAGACAAAGGTAAAGGACCAGTTGCAACATTGCTTGTCCAAAACGGAACATTAAAAACAGGCAACTGTGTTGTAGTAGGCAATGTATGTGGTAAAGTTAGAGCACTTCTTTCAGATTCAGGTGAAAGAGTTAAGAAAGCTGCGCCATCTACACCTGTTGAGATTTTAGGATTGACTGAAGTTCCACAAGCTGGTGACAAATTTGAAGTTGTAGAAAATGAAAAAACAATGAAAGCTATTTGCGCAGAGCGCAAGGAAAAAGAAAGAAATTCTAGACTCGAAGCAATGCTACCAGCCCATATTAGAAATGAAGTTGTTGGTGAAGGTGATGATGGATTCCAACACTTAAATCTAATCATAAAAGCTAATACAAATGGTTCTGCAGAAGCTGTTTCGCAAGCAATAGGACAATTCAAATCGAATGAAATTATAATTAAACTTGTACACATTGGTGTAGGTGATATTTCTGAGGCAGATGTAAACTTAGCATCTGCTAGTAATGCAATTATCTTAGGCTTTTCTGTAAAAGAAGACAACAATGCAGAAATAGCAGCTTCAAGAGAGGGTGTAGTAATTAAGAAATACGACATCATTTATCAAATCCTTGAAGATTTAGAAAAAACAATGCTCAGCTTGTTACAACCTGAAATTAAAGAAGTACAACTTGGTAAAGCAGAAGTTAGACAAATCTTTACAGTTGGAAAAACTGGTAGAATTGCTGGTTGCTATGTTCTTGAAGGAAAAATTGTAAGAAATAAAACAGCAAAACTAGTTAGAAACGGAAAAACTATATTCACTGGTACAATTGACCAACTTAAACGATTCAAAGATGATGTTAAAGAGGTTGCAACTGGATTCGAATGTGGTATTTCTTTTGCAAAATTCAATGACATACAAGAAGGCGATATCATAGAAGTTTCAACAACTGAAGAAGTTGAAAGACTTGAACTTGTATAAGAAACTCATTGAAAAATAATTAGACTAGATAAACACATCAAGGGGATAAACTATGTCATTAAGAAATGAACGTGTTAGAAAAACATTAATGAAAGAGATAGCAGATATCATTCAAAAAGATATCAGAGATTCTAGAATAGCAGGTATCGTATCAATAACAGACATAGAACTTGCACATGACAATTCCTTTGCAAAAGTTTATTTCTCAGTTTTTGCATCAGAAGAAGCGAAAAAACAAACAATTGAAGCTCTTGAAGACAATGTTTCAAAAATCAGATACGAAGTAGGAAAAAGAATCCGTTTACGCCTAACTCCAGAACTTAGATTTATTCCAGACGACTCTCTCGAAAGAGGAACTAGAGTAATGGACTTGATTGACAAAGTTTCAAAAGGCGAAATTTAATATATGTTCGGATTCATAAACATATACAAACCATCAGGAATAACGTCACATGATGTCATTTCAAGGTTGAGGCGTGCCACAAAAATCAAACAAATTGGCCACACTGGAACACTAGATCCATTGGCAGAAGGGGTTTTACCAGTTGCCATTGGCAAAGCATCAAGATTAATTGAGTATTTGAAAGAAGACAAGGCTTATATTGCTGATTTAGAATTTGGTCTAGTGTCAGACACATTGGATAAAGAAGGATTGATAACACCTTTTTCCGAAAAGTTAGTTTCAAAAGAAGAAGTTTTATCTGCACTAGAAAAATTCAAAGGAAAAATAGAACAGACGCCACCAGCTTATTCTGCAGTACATTACAATGGAAAAAGATTGTATGAACTTGCGAGAGAAGGGAAAATACCTGAT
>JAZSES010000289.1:0-2501 GCA_045531805.1 Candidatus Limenecus sp.
AGAATAAATGATATGTTTGGAACTAACATATCTATTTCTTGGGGTAGCTCATGGGAAGATAATATTGAAGAACTGGAATTAACTCAAGAAATTATGGAAGCAGAAGCAGACGCAAATAAAGAAGGAGGTGAGGAAATTGAAAATGATAACAATGAGGGAAATGTATCCTAACATGATGTTGGGTGATGGAATCATGTCTGATTTATCAGACTTCAGCGTTCCTTGGGCGCAAGCTGTTACAGATGGTGATATTAGTACAACGTTTTTGGATATGGGTTATTACTCACATTCTGCTCAAAAATTTACTTCACCTATAATGAATGATGTTGCAGCGGATACTCCACCATTAAGTGAAGCTGAACGTACTAATATTGCTGGTATGTTGGTTACACTGTTTAATAGAAAATGGAATCGTATTTGGGATTTGGCAAGCGTAGAATATAATCCGATTCATAATTATGATATGACCGAGACAGAAAATATAGAATTGGGTATAGAAAGCGAATCTAGGAACACTGGAACAATAGCTAATGTTGTTGATGATATTACTCACGAAACTGGAACTGTTACCAATGTTACCGATACTGATACTACCCAAACTGGAACAGTTTCGGATAATGGTTCTAATAGTAACGCTGATAATCTATTTGGTTTCAATTCAAGTGTTGCTGTAGGTGCAGACACTAGTTCGGGGACTGCTACTAACACAAGAACTAATAATTTGGCTGGAACAGATGATACAACTGAAACTAAAACCAATAATCTTACAACCGACAAAGATGTAACTGATACTGAAACTAGAAATCTTACTAACACTAATGATAGTACGCATACTACAGAAAGAACATTAGAAAAATCTGGAAATATAGGCGTTACTACTACACAGAAAATGGTTATGGATGAACTAGAAGCGTGGCAATGGACATTCTTTCAAAGGGTATTTGAAGATATTGATTCCATTTGTTGTTTGGACATATATTAGTCTGATTAATCAGACAAGGAGGTAATATGCTTAGTTATGGTATTGCTGTAGTGGATGCTACAGGTTATGATTATTCGTCCTCGTCCTCTCAAACTGTTACAGGTCTTTATGCTCAAATTGATAAAGCATATAAGTCTGGTAAGCCAATTCTGTTGTTTGGTTGGGATTATAACGACACTCCACTGTCTCCAATGTATGTTTATGTTATGCCCGCAACTAATGCTTATGTTATTGATGGTAAGATTTCAGTTTCCAATGCAGACGCTGTTACTAGGCTTTAAGGAGGAAAACAATGCTAGTTGAACAGATTTATCAGATTGTAAATGGAATTACTACAGAGGTACTTGGTGAGGGAACTGTAGTTAATGAGGATTTGTCTAATATCGTAGAGATTGGTGATACTATCGCAAATCTCGGTAGTGCAGCATTTGAAAATTACACTCGTTCGCTGATTGACCATATTGGCCGTGTTGTGTTTGTAAATCGTCCTTATGCTGGTTCTGCTCCTAGCGTTCTTATGGATGCTTGGGAATATGGTTCCATTCTTGAGAAGATTCAAGCCGAAATGCCCTTGGCACAGGAAAACGATTCATGGAACTTGCAAGATGGCTATGTATACGAGCAGGATAGGTTTAAGAAGCCCGTGGTGTCTGCTAAGTTCTATAACAGCAAGACCACATTTGAAACTCAAATGTCTTTTGCAGAGAGACAAGTAAAGAGCGCATTTGAAAGCGTTAGTCAATTGAATGCATTCTTTAGCATGATTGATACTGCAATTTATAACGGACAGACTGTAAAGACTGATGCTCTTATTATGCGTGTTATCAATAACGCTATCGCTAATACTATTAATGCGGAGTTTGCTTCTGGTTCTGGTTACGATGCTGGTTCGGGTGTTCGTGCTGTAAATCTTCTCTATCTGTACAATCAGGCTCACTCTGGCGCAACTTTGGCTGATTTGGGTGCGGCTATGGCAACTCCTGAATTTATTAGGTTTGCTGCTTATACTATGTCGCTGTATCAGGACAGGATGCGCAAGCTCTCTACTCTATTCAACATTGGTGGTAAGGCTCGATTCACTCCGTCTGATAGGTTGCATTTCATTATGCTTAATGATTTTGCAAAGGCGGCGGATGTGTATAATCAGTCTGACACCTTCCACGAGCAGTTCACAGCACTTCCTAATGCCGAGACTGTTCCATTCTGGCAGGGTTCTGGTACTGGTTACGGTATTTCTGATGTGTCTAGCGTTAAGGCTACTGTTGCCACGCCTTCTGGTTCTGATGCTACTATTTCTGCTTCTGGTATTATCGGCGTAATGTTTGACCGTGATGCTCTTGGTGTTTGTAATCAAGACAGGCGTGTTACTACGCATTATAATGCACGTGCAGAGTTCTTCAATAACTGGTACAAGGTGGATGCTCAATATTTCAATGATTACAATGAGAATGTTGTAGTATTCTACGCCGCTGCTGCGTCTAATTAATGCAAAGTACCTTGTCTGATTAATCAGACAAGT
>JAZSES010000317.1:0-10297 GCA_045531805.1 Candidatus Limenecus sp.
CAAAAAAGTATTGATAACTATTATATTTCAATAAGCTTTGTTTTGGCGTTACTTTTAGCAATATTATTTGATGATTACATAACTTATTTTGGTAGTTTTTTACCAGACTATCCTCAATTTGATATGTTTTTGATACCTCTAATTGTTGCGACTAGTGCATCGATTAGCGTTGCTAGTTATTATTTGTTTACCAAAAGGGATATTGAACGTATTAAACGATATGGTGTAAAAACAGAAGTTTTAGTTGAATATATAAAAAAAATTAATGGAACAATCTATATTGCAGGTTATGCAATAAATCCATTGAATGAGCAAAAAACTCGAGTTGTTGGGATTACTTATGCTGAAGATAAAGCTGAAATCCCTCAATGGTTAAATGTATATTTTGACAAAGCTAATATAGGTGATTATTACTTTGATACTTGTTCTTGGATTATTGAGTGATTTTTTGAGGTAGAACTACTGCAAAAGTTGTCCAGCTCTCGTTTGGATTATCATTATTGGGTTGTGATTCTACCATAATTCTACCTTTATGAGCTTTTACAATTTTATTTGATAGATACAAACCCAAACCTGTTCCAACTTTTCTGAATTTTTTTGCAGTTGTATAATATTTGTCAAAAACATGTTTTACTTCTTCTTTTTTGATAGATTTTCCATAATTGGTTATTTTTATATAAACGTGTTTTTCATCTCTACAAACAGCTGTGTCGATTCTTGTTGATGGTTCACTGAATGATATAGCGTTTAGGATAAGATTTTTTAGTACTCTTTTTATGTAAAATCTGTCTAATTCTATTTCTTTGTCAAATTCAGTAAAGAAGTTTACTTGGATATTATCTGAGTCTGAAATCGGTCTCATTTCTTGAATTGTATCTTTTAGTAGTTCATTTACGTTTGTTAGTTGTTTGCTAAGTTCAATTTTTGTTTCATTGAGTTTATAAGTTTCTAAGATAATTTGTACTAATTCAACTAATTCTTGGTTTGAATTTTTTAAGTGAACAAGAGCTTCTTTTTGATGTTCATTGAGCTCACCAAAGCGATTGTCAAGCAAGAATGCTAACATGTTTTTTTCTGCCATTATTGGTACTTTGAGATCGTGTGTTAGTGTTGCAACAAAGTCTTCTTTTAGTTCTTCAACTTCTTTCAGGCTGTTGATTTTTTTATTTAGCTCATTTTGATACTCATTAATCATTTCTTCACGGTCAGAAAGTGAATCTATCATTGAATTTATACTTTGAGCTAGATTTGGCAATAGTGTTGCATCTTCTTCTTTAATTCGTTCGTGGAGATTTCCATAACGTACGGAATTTATGGTTTTTAGAACACTTTTAAGACTTTTCTTGTGTGTAAAGTATGTTGTTTTAAGCTTTTTATACTTCGATAACAACAGTACTAACGCACAAATAGAAAGTATATTTGTTACTACTAAAATTGCAATAATTATTTCCACTCGAATTACCTTTAGGATTAATATCCGTAGTGCTCATGTTGGGTCAGATATTCTCGTATGTGATTCAAAGATGCTTGTACTATACGAGTAATCCTTGACGAAGAAAGTCCGACTTGTTCGGCAATTTCTTTAACTTGCATATTTCTGTAAAATCTATACTCAACTACTAGTCTGTCTTTTTGAGGCAGTGTAGCAATAGCTTCTCTAATAGCTTTTCCTAGTTCTCCAATCTCAGCCTTTTCATCGGGGAGTGCTCTTGGGTCTCTGATAAAATCAAATGGAGAATCATTGTCTGAAGATGCTGCAGCAATTGAATCTATAGACAAAATTGTTTCGTAAATGGCTTCACGAACTTTTCCTGGTGACACATCAATATCACCACCATTTTCGTCTGTGTATGTGTTGGTATCATCATCTTCTGATTTGGAATGTTTTAGCGTATACCATTTGTAACGATTTCTTAGCTCGTTTCTAATCGCCCAACGAACAGCTGTTCCAATATATGAGCTATTGTATTTTTCAAGCTGTTCTTCTGTTTTGTTTTTAATCATAGCCTGAACAGCAATGATACCAATTGAAACCAGTTCTTCATAATCAACCATATGAGAAGGGATACGTCTATGCTCGACTTTTGCAACCTTTTCAACGATTGTTATGTACTCTTTTATTTTGTTTTGAGACGTTCTATTCACCATCATTAATTCTTATCTTTATTCTTAGTTTCTATATTACTAGGTTTTTGATTTTTGCGCAAATTATATACAAATAATAAGATTTCTGCTACAGCTTTGTATAGGTCAGGAGGAATCTCTCTGTTGACTTCTACAAGCCTAAAAATGGCTCTTGCAACAGGTGGATTTTCAATTACTGGAACACCATGTTCTCTTGCAATGTCTGTAATTTTTTTTGCAAATAACTCAGTACCTTTTGCTACCAATTTGGGTGATTCCATTTCTTCTTGATCATATTTCAATGCACAGGCTATGTGTGTTGGATTAGTTACAACAAAATCTGCATCTGGTACTGCGTCCATCATTCCTTGTTGCATCATTTGTTGACGACGTTGTCTCAGTGCTGCTTTTACGTTTGGGTCGCCTTCTGTGTTTTTGTATTCATCTTTTACTTCTTTAAATGACATTTTTTGGTCTTGTAAGAATTTCCAGCGTGTCATGCCATAATCAGCAGCTGCAATAACTAGGAATGCAATACTTGCTTTCATTACAAAGTCCATAATCAAAGAACCAAATTCTTGCATTACTGCAAAGTTGTTGTCTGTTGCAGCAAGTCCTAGTATTGTTTCAAAGTGTGCACTATATACAGACCAACCGACATAACCGAGGATTACTACTTTTATAATGTTTTTGAAAAGTTCAAAAAGTGTTTTTACAGAAATAAGGTTTTTAAAGTATTTTGTTGGATTAAGTTTGTCCAGTTTTGGCATCAGTGGTGTTGTTGTAAATAGTGGGCCAACTTGAATAAAATCTCCAATAATTGCTATAAACATTGCTAAAAATAGTATAGGTCCAATGATAAGTAGTGTAGGCACTAGTGTGATGAATAAAAGATATGGTAGTCCTATATCGGCGAGGTGTTTGTTTGGTATCTGTTCATAACAGAGTACAAAAAGCCTTGATATTTGGTCAAAGATAAAAGGAGAAAGTTTTGCAATTGTAAAAAACATGACAATCATTGCAATAGCTGTTGAAAAGTCTTTTGACTTTACAACTTGGCCTTCTTTTCTCGCTTTTTCTAGCTTCTGTTGCGAAGCTTCAAATTGCTTATCTTCATCACCCATGGGGGAGGTGCCTTTTGTTATCTAACCTATCTAATCTAGTGTCGTAATTGCTGCCGACTGAACGTAGCCAGCAATTACTCACCTTTTCAAGACGCCACTCAAAAAATTCGTTCACATATATTTTATACGACACACAAAAACTTCGTTTTTGCTTTGACCTCTCAACAAACGTGACATTTAGTCACCTTTGTTTCGGCAGAGTCTCTATTTAAAACTTGCCACAGGCAACTTTTGAACAGAGTTCTTCTTATCACGAATTTTTCTCGGACAATTTTTATTTGATTATACAACAGTTAATTCCAAAAAAAAATATAATGTTAAGTACGGTCAAAAACCCTTTAATTTTCATTGACATAGGCTATTAATAAAATAAAATTAAATAAGGATGTTATTTATTTTTTATTTGGATAAAAATTTCCTAATTTGGGGTGTTGACCATTTAGAATATAAATTTTTATTTGGTTAGTAGTTTAAGTGAGAAAGATTATTTATGCTCTCAAAAGATATTGTTAATCAGTTTAAAAACCTTACCGTTCTTTGTGTAGGGGATATCATGTTGGATAAGTTTTTTTATGGAGAAGTAGAACGAATTTCACCAGAAGCTCCTGTGCCAATTTTTAAGATAGTTAAAGAAAAGCTTATGTTAGGTGGTACGGGGAACGTAATTGCAAACCTTGCTTCTTTGGGGGTAAAAACAAAATATGCTGGTGTTGCAGGGAATGATTCATCTGGAAAACAATTGGAAGATTTTTTGAAGGATACAAAATGTGAGTTTTCTTTAATAAAACCAGATAACTATCCAACAACAACAAAAATTCGTATGATTGCAAACAATAATCATCTTATTCGTGCTGACAAGGAAGACGTTTTGGAACTTTCTGAAAAACATATGAAGAAGCTTGAGGAAATTTTAGAAAAACAAATAAAAAATTCTGATATTGTTCTTGTATCAGATTACAAAAAAGGACTTTTGACTCTAGCTTCTACGCAAATGATAATTTCTCTCTGCAAAAAGTATGGTAAAAAAGTTCTTGTTGATCCTAAAGAAAGGGATTTTTCAAAATATTCTGGTGCGGATATTGTAAAACCTAATTTAAAAGAGTTTGAACTGGTTAGTGGCAAAAAATTTGATACATCAAAGGAAGATTTTAAACTAAAGATAAAAGAATCTGCTTTGGATGTTATGGAACAGTACAATATTTCGTCTTTACTTATTACCCTAAGCAAGGATGGTATGATGTATGTTCCGTCTGATGGTGATGCTATTCATATTAGTGCAGAAGCAAAAGAAGTTTTTGATGTTTCAGGTGCTGGAGATACTTCATTGGCGGTGTTGGGTGCATCATTGGCTGCGGGAGTAAAAGTTGCTGATGCAATGCGTCTTGCAAATTTAGCTTCTGGTATTGTTGTTGGCAAACTTGGTACGGCTTGTGTTACTCCTGACGAGTTGATTGAGGCAATTGATAGAACCAATGGTGTTCACAAGCTTTCACAAGATTCAAAAATTATTAGTATAAAAGAAGCGCAAAATATAGCGCAAGATTTGAAATTGAAAAATAAGATAATTGGATTTACTAATGGGTGTTTTGATGTAATGCATTTGGGACATATTCATTCTTTTGCGAGTGCAAAGAATGAATGTGATTGTTTGTTCGTTGGTATAAATTCAGATAAATCTGAGAAGAAACTCAAGGGGGACAAATTTCCATTGCAAAATGAAAAAACAAGAGCCTATGTCGTTGCTTCGCTAGAATTTGTGGATTATGTAGTATTGTTTGATGACGATACTGCATTGGGGTTGATAGATGCTATAAAACCGGATGTTATAGCGAAAGAGGGTTATAAGATTGAAAATTGGCCAGAAGCTCAGAAAGTAATTTCTTACGGTGGTAGAGCGGTTGAACTGGAAAGAATAGAAGATTATTCAACATCTGCAGTGTTGAAAAAAATTGATAGTTTAGAGATGAATAAAGAGGGTGCTTTATATGTTTAATGAGATAAACAAGGATTTTGATACTATATCTAATAATTTTTTGAAATTGAAAGCACTTACTCCCAAGATTGAAGAACTCTGTAAAGTCTGTATAAAAGCACTAGAAAATGGCGGTAAGGTCTTGTTCTGTGGAAATGGTGGTTCTGCAGCTGATTCACAACATTTGGCTGCTGAGTTAGTTGGCCGTTACAAAATGAATAGACCTGCACTTAATTCAATTGCACTCACTACTGATACATCTATTCTTACTGCTATTGGTAATGATTTTGGCTATGATACTATTTTTGAAAGACAAGTTGAAGGTTTGGGCAAAAAGGGCGATGTGTTAATTGGCCTTTCAACTAGTGGTAATAGTAAAAATGTTTTGTTGGCTATGGCTAAGGCAAAATCTATGGGAATTACTACTGTAGCGTTTACTGGTGAAAAAGGCGGTAAAATGAAAGAAGCTGCAGATATTGCTATTAATGTTCCTTCTGATACAACAAACAATATTCAAGAAATGCATATAGCTGTTGGACATATAATTTGTGGCTATATTGAAAAGGCATTGGCTCCAAAAGTAAAAGCTTTGTTTTTAGATAGAGATGGCACAATAAACGTTGACCACGGTTATACATTTGAAACTGATAAATTGGACTTTATTGATGGCATTTTTGAACTTTGTAAAAAGGCTCAGGATAATGGTTTTAAGATATTTGTTGTTACAAACCAATCAGGTGTTGAAAGAGGCTATTATACAATTGAGCAAATGAATGCTTTTAATGATTTTATGAAAGAAGAGTTTGCCCAAAAAGGTATAACTATTACTGATGTTTACTGTTGCCCATATCTTGAACATCCAGATAGAAAACCAGCTCCTGGCATGTTTTTGAATGCAATGAACCGATACAATATTGACATGAGTGTATCATATGCGATTGGGGACAAGGAAAGAGATGTAGAAGCTGCTCTTGCAGCTGGTGTAAAAAATGTTTTTCTTTTTGATAAAGATGCTAAAGCTTCAAAAGGGCAAATTATTTCAAAACTAACTGATATCAGATTTTAGATTGTTTTATATTTTGAAATTACCAAAAGTTTTTGATACAGGCATGTTGTAATTATATGTTTGCAATTGCTTGATATTTTGTCGTGGTGCTTTTTTTATCTGTTTATTTAATGCTTTCTTTTGATAATAATTTGCGGTGATGTTTCTTGCTATTGGTGTGATAATATTGCAGGCTAATACTGAAGCACCTACTGCAGTTAAAACTCCTACTCCGTTTTTGAAACCAGAGTATTCGTCTTTAGCTTTTTCAAGCATATTTAATGTTTTTTCTACAGTTTGTTTGCTCAATATATTATCGACAACTGGTTTTAATACAGATGTTTCTGGTATTAAGTCTGGTTGGCCTAATGCTTTTGCTTCAAAAACTTTTCTTAGGCCTTTGTAGAAATCAGAAAGGTTGCCTTTTGATGTTCCTTTTTTTATTATTCCAAGTGCTCTAAGTTCTTCAGCGGTACTATTAACAAATTCGCTTGTTGAAATTGAAGTGTTTTTGAAATTTTGTACGATATCTGCAGTTGATTGAGTGATGTATTTTGTTTTTTCAATAAGGTTTTCACCAAATTTTTTGATACATTGACATATTGTGTAATACAGTCCAACGTTTATAACTCCGTCTGATGATTCTTGTGCGATAAGGAATTTTTTTTCTTTTTTGTCAATGTCTTTGTTTCTGGTAATCATTACTAATTGAGCTGCAGAGCTGAATAACCAGCCAACTGCACCCAAGTGGATTAATGACTTACCGACATCACCAGTGTATTCTTTCCAAGCTTTACTTAACAAACATCGCCAAATGTTATTCATTTTTAGCCTCCGATGTTTGTTTATTAGCTATTTTATTGCGCATTACTGGTGTGAGTTTTTTAGTAATCCATTTGGTTAGTGGTGCATCAAAAGCGAAATTTGTAAATATCATTGCAAAACAAGCAACAACTGTGCCCATAGCTTTTATATAGTTATTGTATTTTTCTTCAAATTGCTCAATTGTCATACTAGGTTTTTTGTAGTTGACGATAGGCATAAATATGTCTTTTGTCGATTTTGGTATAACTTTTTTTACTAATTCAAATCCGTCTTTGTTTATGACTTCTTTTATTGTGTATCTAGAAAACTGTTTTGTTGCATAAATCGTAGCATAACGAACTGCGACTCCAACAAGTGTGCCTGCGATAATTTTACCTATCGTTCTTGAAACAGATACAGCACGAGTTTCGTCGTCAGCTTTCTTGTTGTTGTAATCGACAAATGGTTGGATACTCATTGCCGTAATCCCCTGAATAAGTCTTTGTTCAGGAGAGTTAATGTATTTTCCGACATAATTTGTCAGAAAATTTTGTGTTCTGTTATTAACGATAATCGACATGTCTTTTCTCGCACCAACCTGCTCTTATATAAAGCATTGAATTGGTTTTTTTTGCTAGTGTAATAATGTACTTTTAATTATTTGTAACACATTTTACCATTCAACAACAAAACCTTTGAACAAGTCTTTAAACTTTGTTTTTTCTTTTGGTTCATTGTTTGATAATTCTTTTTTATTCTCTTCTTTTTTAGGACGTTGTTTTTCTTCTATTTGCAAAATAGCTCTATTGGTATAATTTGTTCTCTCTAAGTTCATTAGCGGTCTAGTGCTGTCCGTAGAGAACATTCTTGCGTTCATTGTGTCTGGTGCAGACATATATGAGTCAGCATTTGCTGATAATATTGTTGCTCCTATAAATACTGTTGTAAGAACTAGTTTTTTCATAAAAAAACCTCATAGTTTATTAAAGATTTTCTTCTTTACTTTTCTTTTTAGCAGGTTTTCTGTCTGCAACAAGTCTACCGATATCAGGTGCGCAAGTTAGTTCAAAGTGGAAACGTCCCAATTTGTAGTCCATATCATATCTGTTTTTAAGTCCGTAGCCCCAGTAAAATCTTGCAGCCAAATCTTCTTTAAGATTTATTCTTAAACCTAAGCCCCAACTCATCAATAACTCGCCACTATCAATGCTGGAACCATCTGCTTTGTATGGGAATATCATACCATTATCCATAAAAACTGCACCTTTTATCATTTCTCGTGGATAAATGTAGCCCAATCTGTCAGAGCCTAAGCGTGTTGGTAAAAATGGTAATGGTGTAATGATTTCAGCACTGGCAAAATAACCACTTTTGCCTAATAAAAGACCTTCAGAATAGCCTCTTACTGTAGACAAACCACCTATTTGGAATTGTTCCATCCAAGGTAAATTGTCATCTGGTGAGTATTGACCAGATACTCTGAATTGCCCGATTATACCTTTGCCAAAGTCGTGTAATCTTGTGACGTTACCTTCGTATTTTAAGAAGTCTGTATCACCACTTAGTGCTTTGAATCCTGCTGAACCAAAATGACCTGTATACCAAATACCTCTATCAGTGTCTTTTCTTGCTGTGAAACCTTGAGTTAGAGAGAACGTACTTTTGTCATAGTATTTGTAATCCATAATATCGGATGTTGATTTTTTAAAGTTTGCGGAAGAGTATGAGCTAATATTTGCACCTTCGGCATCGTACCAAGGATGTGTTACATATACAGAATAAACCTGTGATGTACCACCAACACCAAATTGACGCATTGGTCCATTTACAACAGAAATATTACCAGCTGATGCTGATACACCGAGACGAGTACCGTGGTGTCCAATAGGTATGTTGTAATCTGCAAATCCAACACGGTTGCCTCTTCCTAGATATCCACCTAATGATAATCTGTCCCTAAACCCAAATAAGCTATCTGTTGAAATCATTGAACCAAAACGACCTGTACCTACAGTTTTACGGCCTTGGTTATCGGTCATTATTGCAATATGGAATGGGAAACGCTCTTCTGTGTTTAATGTTACGTCAGATTCTCCAATTTCTTCACCAGCGCTAAGTCCAACTTTTAGTTTTACAGTGTTGTTATTATTGAATTTGATTACATCTTTTTCAAGTTCATTTACATTTAGAAGTTCACCTTCTTTAATACCAACTTGTTTTTTTATATAAGATGTTCTTGTCCAACGGTTTCCTTCAACTTTTACTTTGCCGACAGAACCTTCCATTAGTCCAATTTTTAGTATACCGTTAGATACCGTTTGAGGTGGTAAATATGCTCTTGAAGTTGCATAATTGCTCAATATATAGCATCTTGTTATATCATTGACAACCTTTTGGATTTCTTCCAATGTTACAGGTTTTTCTAATAACGGTTTAGCAAGTTGTTGCAACTCATCTTGTGAAAAAACTTTTGATTCAGGGAATTCAATTTGTGTTATTGTGGCTCTGATTTTAGCCTTGTCTTTTTTCGCAGCTTCAAGTGCTTCTTTTTCCTCTTTTTCTTTTTTTATTTTTGCTTTCAAGCTTGAAGGTTTTACTTCATTTTGATAACTTGCTGAGTTTTGAACAAGATCAGCTTTGCCATAATATTTGCTAATAGGTAGCTTGACTTTTGGCATTGGAGCTGGCTCATTGTCGTGTTCTGTTTTGTTTACGACAATTGTTTCTTTTTTTTGTTCTACAGTTTTTATGTTTTCTTTTTGTACAGCTGTTTTTGTTAGGTTATTTGAAATAGTTTCTCTTTGTTTAAGTGTTGTGTTTTGTTGTTCATCTGATTTCGAAATGTTTTTTGTTTGTGGGTTTTGTTTCGCTATAGTTTTTTCTTCAGTTTGTTCATTTTTTGCAGTTTCTATTCTGTCTTTTGAAAGACGATTTGTAGGAACTTTGATTTTTGGCGCTGTTGAGGGAATTTCTTCTTTATATACAAATACAGGTTTTTCTGTTTTTTCATAATAAATATTTTGGGAAGCTTTTTGTTCATACTTAATTTGACTAGCAGGGTGTTCCACCTTTGCTAGAGTTACTTTGCTAGTTTCATCCTCCGCTATTGTTGCATTTTGGCTTAATAAACAAAATGCAATTAAAAATATTACTTTTTTCATTTTTATTCTTATTCCCACAATGATAAAACTATATCTTATTTTTTGCCTCAAAGTCAACAAATATACA
>JAZSES010000248.1:0-3676 GCA_045531805.1 Candidatus Limenecus sp.
CATCAGAAACACCTTCCGACTCAAATGATTGACCTTTCTTTAATGTGTCCTTAATTATATCATCATTACCTTTTTCTGACTTACCACCATGTTTTGCTTCATATGCCATTGCTCTTTGAGCCTGCTTTTCAAACTCATCAAAACTAATTGTATCATCACCCTTACGTAATTCAAATTTATTAGTTTTAGAGTTTTTATCATACTTACGGCACTTAATTGCAAAATCTTCAGAATCAGAATCAAATGTAAAACGAACTGCATATGACCCATCATCCATTTTCTTAATATCTTCATCAGGCATTCTTACAGATGTACGTGAATTTTTACCATAAAAATTAACATACATACCATTATCAGTTTCCTTTACATTTGAAGCTGGAACAACACAATCACACATTATTTTACCAGATAATGTTCCTTCTACAATTGCAGCTTTACCTTCATTTTCAAATAACTGAACAGATGCACCTGCTTCTCTTAAAGATTCAAGATATGGATTACTACCAACCTTGTAATAATAAGCATTTGAATTATACATATCTTGTGTTCTACTAATTGCAGCTAAAGCATCCGTTTCATACTCAGCACGTTTAACATCATCTGTAATATACTCAGGAATCAATTCAGCTTTCTGTTCAGGCGTAGCATTCTCAAATTTATCATAAGTTAAAGCTTCAACATTGACCATATAAGCTGCCATCTTTGGCTCCATACTATCATAATAATCAAGCTTTTCTAAATAGCCATCACCTATTGACTTAGCGTCAAGCATTTCACCATTAGGCATCTTACACTGAATCAAACCATGGTCAATGCCATAAACAACAGTCTCAAGACCTTTTGTTGTATCACCAAAAGACTCCCAATCAAAGTTTACAGGATTACCATCCTTATCAGTATATGTACACTGTGTGAAGTCACCGCCAGCCTGCAACATCTTATCTGATACATTCAAACAATGATTAGCTTTATCTGTAATAGCAATATCAATCTCCATATTTTCAGCAGATTGAGCTGCTAATTCACTTCTAATACCAGGACGAATAGCATATTCAGGCTCATGTGTATCAAATGTCTTATGATATTCACCTCTAGTATGCAACTCTGCTACTTCTTGATAAAATTCAGCAAAATGTTCATGACATCTATCATTTTGACCATTAACATCAACAACTGGAATCGTTGAATTTGGATTACCTTGCATACCGTATTCGCCATTCAAATTATAATAAGCTATAATACGCTCCATTGCCTTACGTAATTCAGTCTTATTATCCTCAGATTCAACAATTTCATCTTCATCTTCTACCTTCTTAGGTTTAGTAAGCTTCTTAGGTTCCTGAAATTGTTCAACTGGCAAATTAGGTTCAGATGACTCATTAACTACCGCTACCATTTCCACTAAATTCTGATTCTGTGTTGCTCCTACTACTTTATACTGACCTTTACCTTCTTCTTGCTGAGGATTCTGAAATTCACTAGCAAAATCTGCTATTTCCTCAACAGTCATACCATCAATTTTTTGTGTTGATTCACTCATACTAATTATCTCCTTTACTGTTTTTCTATACTCAAATCAGAGTCTCTTTACTATACAAATAATTGCTCCTTTCAAATTTCCTATTATTAGTATACATCCATATATGGAAAATGTCAAACATTATTTTCGAATCCATAAAATATTTCCATATGTATCTTCCTTTGCTATCTCAAAGTCGCTACAATACGACATATACCAATTAAGATTCAACGATTTCGTACAAAGAACTGCATCGACATCGTATTGTTTCAATACTCTTGTGATTTCATCTTTATCTTGTGTATGATACATCAAATAAAATACATCATCACATGTTTGGGTTTTGCCATTTTCCTTTGCATATGGTTGCTGCCTAGTATCAACCATAACTTTGACTCCATTCCACATCAGGTAATTGGCGTCGTCGTAACTATGAAGTAAATTATATTGTCCTGCTTGCAGGTACGAAATCATGTTCCCACCTATTTTGTTATCACTCCAGGTGTTTAACTGGTTCTTAAAATTGAACTCGCCTCCAGTTGTAAACAAAATACTGACCATAATTCCTAATCCGACTGCAAACTGAGCTAATCCCTTCGGAACAAACAGCAACATATCCACATTTTTTCCTGTGACCCTATAAAGACTATCACAGAGCATCTCTTCAAAATAGCGATAACCGTACACGATAAACATATATACAAACAAAATACTCGATTTAGCGGAAGCTAAACTGAGCATTAGTGTTGCACTAATCATCGCTACTTCTACTACTGTTCTTTCATCCATATGGTGACACAAAGCATAACCCAATGATAAAAGAACTATCATCAGAATAAATATAGTTACATAGTTATTTAAGGGCATTTGCTGCCATTCTTGGATATAACGGGTGGAACTCATTTTGAGTACCCGAAACATATCCATAATTAACAGCGGTCCTCTTACCATCAGACCTACTATGTAACTTAATATGAACCCAATTTTGATTCCATAATATTTAGCCGTCCGTTTGGACCCAAACACTAAATTGCAAATTACGTCCAGCACTAACCTTACCACAATCATTGCTAAAATAGCAATACCTTGAGCACAATGAAAATTACACAAGAATATTCCTATCAATAAGCTCAACACATACTTCCATTGCCAAGCCCTACTTTTGTTATCATATAACAAAAGCATTATTGGCAAAAATAGTGTTGAGAAATCAGATGGACGATTTGGTGCGCACATAGGCACAAAAGTCATGACCAACAATGACATCAAAATATAAAACCAAACAGATTCCATTCGATTTTTGTTCTTCTTATAACCTATCATCAAAATGATAATAACAGAACTTATATACATCAAATGAAATCCTATCATGCCAAGGTTGTCCACTATGAGATAAAATAGCACCCCAAATAGCCACTCCTGTTGGTTCCACTCTGTTCCAGGAATCCAGGAATAAAAATTTTCTTTGGATATGACACCTGAATTTATAATATCCCTGCCCATCAAATAATGCCATATCAAATCCAAATCAAAATCATAACGGGTGCTTACAAAAAAATAAACACCCACAATGATTAACAACCCTATTAAAATATTAGTCCAACTGAACTTCCGAACTTTCTGTTGTTCGTTCATTTTTTATTACCATCCTTCTAAACATAATACAACTGATAAACAAAATAATAACTGCCACAACATTCATACAAACAATAACTGTTAATGACAATGTTGGCAATAAACCTAACACCAATGAAAACATATTAGAAACCATATGCATCCATATTGGAGCTAATAATGTTTTCTGTGACTCATATCCTATACATAATAAAAAAGAAAACAGAAATCCAAAGACAAACTGTATAGGGTTACTATGGGCATATCCAAACGTAAGACCTGATATTGCTGTTGCTATAATGATAGCAAACGCTTCGAAATTTAATTTTAACAATTTACCTATGTACATGATAAACCGCTTTATCATTTCATAAATTGTTCCTCTAAATATAAATTCCTCAAACACAGGTGTAACAAAACATGCCACTATTGCTAAACCCCAAAACGTATAACCTAATAATACTTCATTTGCATCTTGATATGACTCAGAACCTTCAACAAATGGCCCCAAAATAGAATTTAATATCAGACATAAAGAGCATG
>JAZSES010000116.1:0-2651 GCA_045531805.1 Candidatus Limenecus sp.
TGAACAGAGTTCTTCTTATCACGAATTTTTCTCGGACAATTTTTCTCTGCCAATCTCCAAACAGAGTATTGGCATACATACATTATCATTTAGCAAAATTTACATTGTAACTTTTAAAATTATAAATAATGGTAATTTGCCAAGTTTGAGATAAAATTAGAGTTGTAAAAGGAAAATTATAGACTTTAGGGAAAAAGTATAATTATGATAAAAAAAGTTTTAATCGCCAACAGAGGCGAAATTGCCGTCAGAATAATCAGAGCGTGTAGAGAGCTTGGTGTAAAAACAGTTGCAGTTTATTCACAAGCAGATGCAGATTCTTTGCATGTAAGCTTGGCTGACGAAGCATACTGTATCGGACCAGCGCAAAGTGCAAAAAGCTACTTGAACATTCCGGCTATCATTTCTGTAGCATTGACAAGTGGCGCAGACGCAATTCACCCTGGTTATGGATTTATGTCTGAACGAGCAGACTTTGTGGATATTTGTACAGACCACGGAATAAAATTTATCGGACCTACAGCAGAAGCTATGCGTAAAATGGGCGACAAAGCAACTGCAAGAAAAACAATGACTGCAAATGGAGTACCTGTTACTCCTGGTACAGACCTTGTTGATGACATGGATGCAGCAAAAGAATTTGCAGCAAAAGCAAAATATCCAGTTATTGTAAAAGCTACTGCTGGTGGTGGTGGCAAAGGCATGAGAATTGCAAACTCAGCAGAAGAACTTGAAGAAGCAATTACTCTATGCCAAACAGAAGCCCAAAACGCATTTGGTAACGCTGGTGTTTACATTGAAAAATACATTGTAAACCCTCGTCACATCGAAGTCCAAATCATTGCAGATAGCTACGGAAATGTTGTTCACTTGGGTGAGCGTGACTGTTCTGTTCAAAGACGTCACCAAAAACTTTTGGAAGAAGCTCCATCTCCTGCTATTGATGAAAAAACTAGAAAAGAAATGGGTGCAGCTGCAGTTACTGCTGCAAAATCAATAAACTATGAAGGTGCTGGTACAATTGAATTCTTGCTAGATCACGATGGTAGCTGGTACTTTATGGAGATGAATACTCGTATCCAAGTAGAACATTGTGTTTCTGAAATGATTTCTAGCGTAGACTTGTTGAAAGAACAAATCCGTGTTGCATCAGGTGAAAAACTTTCTTTCACTCAAGATGATATCGAATTAAGAGGCCACGCAATAGAATGTCGTATCAATGCAGAAGATGCTGACAAAGACTTTATGCCTTGCCCAGGAGAAATCAGAGGTTATATCGCTCCTGGTGGATTTGGTGTAAGAGTCGATTCTCATTCTTATACTGGTTACAAAATCCCTCCATACTACGATTCAATGATAGGCAAATTAATCGTATGGGGTAGAGATAGAGAAGATGCAAGAAAAAGAATGCTTCGCGCATTGGATGAATACGTTATTACTGGTATAAAAACTACAATCCCATACCACAAAAAAATTCTTAACAACGAAGTGTTCATTTCAGGAAATTTCAACACAGGCTTTATTCCTGAGCATATGACACCTAAAAAAGAAGAAGAAATTTCTTTGTAAATATTGTAAAATCTAGTTATGGCAACTATAGCATATTTATCTCTAGGTTCTAACTCTGGTGACAGTTTCAAGTTGATTGACCAAGCTGTTAGCTTAATCAATTTGGCTGAAAATATTACAATCATTGCAACATCAGCACTCTACGAGACAGAACCTTGGGGTGTTAAAGACCAAAACTGGTTTCTTAACCTTGTAATGGAAATCAAGACTGATTTAAGCGCACAAGATTTACTTGTAAAATTGCAAAACATAGAAAAAACTCTAGGACGAAATAGAGAAAAAGAGCAACGTTGGGGCGAAAGACCTATTGATATTGATATAATTTTTTACGGCAATAAAATAATATCAACAGATTTTCTTACCATCCCCCATCAACAAATGCATAGAAGAGCTTTTGTTCTAGTCCCTATGTTGGAAATAGCACCAGACTTTGTTCATCCAATTTTAAACAAAAGTATTTCTACTATTTACGATGAGCTAGAAGACGTTGAAGATGTCTTTCTTTATGGAGCAAGAATGTCATGAACAAAAAATCTATAGCAATAATCGGTGGTGGTCCTGCAGGAGTAATGTGTGCTTTAATCGCAAGCCAAAACCCGCAAAACAAAATATATATCTTTGACAAAGGTATTATTCTAAACACAATTCTTCCAACAGGTGGCGGTAGATGCAACCTTGCACACGCTGAATACAACTTTAAAGAATTAGCAAAATTCTATCCTCGTGGAGAAAAATTTTTGTATAGCGTTTTTTCAAAGTTTTCTACCTCAGATACTTTAGAATTTTTTGAAAATATCGGAATACAAACTTACACACAAGATGACAATAGAATATTTCCAAAATCAGACTCTGCAAAAGATGTAAAAATTGCACTGACCAAAGAGCTTGAAAAGAACAAAAATATAAAAAAAGTTTTTGAAAACGTTCTGGAAATAAAAAAAATAAACAACACATTCCAAGTAAAAACAAACAAGAATACACAAACATTTGATGCCATTGTAATAGCAACTGGTGGCAGAGGTAATGGACAAAAACTTGCAAAATCGCTAGGTCATAACATTGTAGAATTACGCCCAGCACTG
>JAZSES010000176.1:0-1740 GCA_045531805.1 Candidatus Limenecus sp.
AAATGATTTTTTAAATTTTGAATGTTAAACTCAAGTTCTCTGATTTTAAGTTCATAAAATTTGCGTTGAAATTGTATTTTTAAAAAATCTACTGTATACTCGTTTCTTTTGGTTAAATTGTGCAATATCAATCTTTTTCTATCCCAAAATTTAAGATATTCAAAAATGATTAAAAGTAGTTTTACAAAAATATTTTCATGATGAATTTCTTGAAAAGTTTCACAAGCATATATCATATCCAACATTTTTAAAGATGATTTTGCCTCATAAATACACTTAGGGTCTTGTTTAATTTCAATAGCCTTGTAATATTCATCAAAATGTTTATGTTCAATTTCAACATTAGAAAGCTCTTGTTTTAATTTAGCTAAATCATTTTGTATTTCAAGTTTTTCTTGCAAAATTTGATATTCATTTTCTAATTTTTCATTAAGTTCAGCTATTTGTTCTTTATCAATTCTCCAATTATCAATATTAGGTAAATCTGTTTGAGAATTTATAAATTCTTGTTTATTTTCAAGTTTACCTAAAAAAGCGGCTATAAAATCAACATCATATTTTTTTAATTTATCTAGTACATTCTGTATGGCAGAATTATTGCTTGATACAATAGCAACACTTTGTTTTGACATTACGATATTCGCAATTATATTTAAAATGGTCTGAGTTTTGCCAGTGCCTGGTGGCCCCTGAATAATGCTAAGTTCATTTAAAAGAGCATTATTTGTAGCTATAGCTTGACTCTTATTAAATCCAAAAGGGTAAATTATATTGCTTTTTAAGCGTTCTTTTTTGCCGGATAAATTTTTGCTAATAAATTTAGCAAGCATACTTTCTTTATCTATAAATTTTATTTTATTATAACTAGACGATAAAAGATTTTTGCCTTTATAAACAATTCCTATTTCATCTGCAATTTCTTTTAAATACTCAAAGCAAGCTTTTGAATTCTTATCTTTCAAAGCTGATTCAATGATTTTCACATTGTAAGCACTATAAGTATATTGTTTGCCATTTTTAAAAATAACATTATATCTGTTTCCAAGTTTTTGGTATCTAATAATGTCATCAGTAAGTTCTTCACCTTTTAAAAATATGCGAAAATCTTTTGTCATAACAAACTTATAATAGCATAAGCAAACTGTTTGTTTTTATTTTAACGTCTTAGAATATAACTATAGCAAGATTTTACCATTTTTATTTATTGCAATAGAATTTACTTAAATTCAATGATTACAATGCTTTAGGTTAGGTGCAGATTCTGCACCTAACCTTTTTTATTTTTCTTTTGCAGGGACTTGATGTCGGGCTTGAAACGAGCTAACATAGAATGCTGTCACATTTTCCCATTGGAGTTATATGAAAGATAAATCCCTGCATAAAGTTGCGGAATATTTATATGTCCACGATTTTTTAAACCTTGTAGAAGTTGCTAAACGCATCGGTGTCAACGAACGGACTATCCGGCGTTGGCGCGATAATGATGATTGGCTTGCAAAACGAAAAGATTTTATTAATCAACATTCAAATGTTTACGATGATTTATATGGTCTTGCTCGATATACATTTGAGAAAATAAAAGAAGATATGGAAAACGGCAATAATATCAACCCTGGAAGAATGAACCAAATGATAAATCTTTTTGAGGCAATGCTTAAATCTTATAGAGCAGAGAAATTATTAGCCAAGTATAGAAAACAACATTGCAAACAAAATGACGAAATCGACTTTGATGAAGAT
>JAZSES010000373.1:0-3469 GCA_045531805.1 Candidatus Limenecus sp.
CTTTTGACCCTTTGTTTTTAATAGTATACTCGTTTTTAACAACGATAGATTGTTTCAAACCCATACTCGTTCACTCCTTCTAAAAACAAGCAGAAAAGACTGGAGTTAAACCCCAGTCCTAATTCTATTTGTGACAACTCATAATATAAGCCCACCACTCAGAACTCATATTCTCTGCATTAGGGTCTTCAGTTGTAGCACCCTCAGGCAAATCTTCTTTTCTATGGTTTATCTGATTTTCACCACAAGTGCAATTATCGCAATGACATTCATTACATTTATAATCAGATAAATCTACGCCATGGTCTTCACAAATACCTTCCAATACAGAAACCTGAGCTTCTAAACTCTTAGCCATATTTTTATAAACCTGAACCGCACGCTCCAATGACTCTTTTTCTCTCAGTAATTGTCCAATCATTTCATTTTGCTGGCGATTCAATGCAGCTGCTTTTTCAGCACTTTCCTTAAAACCATAGAGCTCTTTATTTTCCTGTTCCAACTCATTATTTGCCTGAATCAATACAGGAATCAACTCTACTGATAACTGAGATACAGGAACAAGACAATGACCCATATTTGGCTGTCCAGGAATACGTTTTGTAATAACAACAATACCATTATTATTTCTCATAAGAAACAACCTCCAATATATTTAATCTAAGTCTGATGTTTCAATCATCATGACTATAAATAACACACTAAAGCCTAAACTTATCAAACCGTACAAACCTAATGCTATCCAACCTAACACTTTAAGTATCGTTAGAAACATTTTTATCCTCCAATTTCTTGAACTGCTCAGTCATTGTAGGATTATTTCTACAAAGACGTTTCACTGTAATGTCTTCAGCTTTATCATTTGCCAATCTAAGTTGACGGTCACATGCCAATAAAGAATCCTTTATCTTCTGCATGTGTGAAATCGACTTATCAATCTCATCAAGAACTTCATTAAAACGCTTACTAGCTTGATTATAGTTATAAGCAAAAGCATTCTTAAACTTCAGCAAGTCTTCTTCAAAATGAGTAACATCAATATTCTGATTTTTCACTCTTTGAAGTTCTCTCTTTGCATCAGCTGAAGCTAACGCTGCGTTTCTTAAAATTGTAATCATCGGTATAAAAAACTGAGGTCTGATTACATACATCTTCTCGAAACGACGGGAAACATCTACAATACCAGCATTGTAATACTCATTATCAGCCTCAAGTAATGTTACAAGAATTGCATATTCACAAGATTTTTCTCTACGGTCCTTATCAAGTTCCTTAAAGAAATCTTCGTTTTTATGCTTACGTTCTGTTGCATCGGCTTCATTCTTCATCTCAAACATGATAGAGATAATTTCATTACCTTCATCATCTGTCTCACGATAAATAAAATCGCCTTTAGAACCTGATGCTGACACTTCATTGTCTTTTTCAAAATATACTGTTGACGGCATCAAACCTCTGATTCTATCAAACTCAACAAGACAATGCTGCTCCAATGTTTCACCTATCATCTTCGTACTCATACGAGATTTCAAGTCTTTATAATAATCCAACTCTGTTGTCAAACTTTTTACTTCAGCTCTATGGTCATCTTCTAAAACTTGCATCTTATGGCTAAATTCTGATTCCAATGTTGCTTTCTCTTTCATCAAAGCAATTTCAGTTTCAGCAGATTTTACCTTTAATTGACTTTTCAAGTCAGCAATTTCAGCCTGTAACTTTGCAAGTTCATCCGAAGCTTTACCCTTCTCTTCTAAACGAGCTTCAGCAATAGAAGCTTTCATTTCTTGCGAATGTGAAATCTTCATATGTTCTGTTAATTCAGACACTCTTCGAGATACTTCTTTTTCAAACTCAGCATCACGAATTTGACCTGTAATACTTGCGATTTCAGTTTCATCAAGATTAAACTGATGTTCACAATTTGGGCATGTTATATTCATAAAAACCTTACCTTTCACACTCATGAAAAATCGAGATATCTCTCATTTATGAGTATATCATTTTCTGACTAAATAGTCAATTTGATTTGGGATTTAATTTTATGTTTTGACATAATAAAATGCAAGAAATCCTGCATAGAACGCTTAATTGCTTGCAAAGCATTTAATGTAGATTCCGACTCCATATTATCCCAAATCACTGGTACAGACAACAATGTTACATTCTTACACTTCAAAGCATATAATAACTCAATATCAAACAACCATGAATAACCTGCAAGATACCTTGCAAATGACTTATATGTTTCCAGATGAAACACCTTAAAACCACATTGAGTATCACCAACACGAATAGATGTAAACAATCTTATCATAAACTGTGATAAGCTACTTATCATTTTTCTGGTCATACTCCTGTTATTCATCATAATTGATGATTTCAAGTATCTATTACCAACATAACATATTGATTGTGATAAACCATACTTAGCAAAAAAATCACTCAAAAAACCAGGAGATATCGACAAATCAGCATCAATATATGTAACATATTCACCATGACTTAAACTCAAACCATGCATAAGAGTACGACCTTTGCCTCTATTCCACTTGAGTCTATAAATATGCCAATTACTTAAATCATTGTCTTTTATGTATTTATTACAAACATTATAAGTGTCATCCTTACTACCATCATCCACAATGATTACTTCGTAATCAAATGGTAGTTGCAAATCATGTTGCAAATCATATAAACGATTTGTCAACGATTTTGATGTACCTATACCTCTGGATGCCTCATTGTAAACGGGTATGATTATAGACAACTGCATACAGATACATTCTCCTTTCACATCATTAGTCATGCCAAGAACATGTTGTTGAAACTATATCATCTAAAAATTCGGCTTGCACAAAAATATCAATTCTATAACCTTTTCCACTTTGCATTTTAGGTAAACCATTAGGAAAAAATTTATCAAGATGTTGCAAAATTATTTTCGCATATATTTGTGTACTACCTGTATTATTTATAATAGTAATAGCGGGCTGAGCTCTACCGTCCACAAAAAAATTTGCAATACCACTACTATAAACACTATCAGATACAGACGAAAAATCAATGGGAGTTTTCCCATCATACCAACCTTGAACAATAATAGTAACACCACCTGCACATCTATGAGGTTGATTATTAAATTCCTCTTTATATGCTGTTTTAATATCATTATAAAAAATCAGAATCAGCATTTAATAACTCAATCGTCTGACGTATTACTTCAAAATTATTTATATCAATATTTTCTCTTGCTTTTGTAACCCATTTAGTTACACTTAAAATAGTAACACCAACTAAAATTGCTATAATAACAATTACAACAATAAGTTCTACCAATGTAAACCCTCTATCTTTTGATTTCACAACAATTCACCTCTTATTAGTCAAAAAGGGAAGCCCAACCGACCTCCCTTTTTCAGACTTTATATACTTATGGTAATTACATACTAATTGTAATTTGGACCCTGAA
>JAZSES010000047.1:0-2563 GCA_045531805.1 Candidatus Limenecus sp.
AAAAATATCTTTTTTTAAATATGCAGATGTTGTATCTTATGGTTTAATTTTGGGACAAGCGATTGGACGTTTTGGTAATTATTTTAATTGTGAAGCTTTCGGAAGACCTTGTTCAATACCTTTTATAAAGTTGTTTATTCCTCTGAGCCATAGGCCTGATGGTTATGAAAATTTCGAATATTTTCATCCAACTTTTTTATATGAATCAATTTGGGATTTGTTTGTATTTTTTGTTTTATTTTTTGTTGTTAGACGTCTTGTTTCTTCGAAAAAGATGTCTAGCGGAACTATATTTTGTACATATTTAATTCTGTATTCGATAGGTAGATTTTTTATCGAGTGGTGCAGGCTTGATAGCGTTAAATATCTGTTTGGTCTTCCTATTGCACAAGTTGTTAGTATTATTGTCATATTTATTTCATCTTTATTGTTGATCTTTTTAAATAAAAAAGAGAACAAGTCGTAGACTTGTTCCTTTTGGTCGTTATTATTTACAAGATTAATTTTGTGTTAGAACATCATGTTTGCGTATGGTGATACATATAATTCGTTGAACCCTAGATTATTGCCAACTGGTGGTTGCATTTGAGCTAGTTGATTATACATTTGTTGATATGCTTGATATGGGTTTGCTGTTTGGGTATTTCCTTGAGAAGCGTTAGTTGCAGAATTGTTTTGAACAGCTTGCTCAGAATTTGCTTGTTGAGCTTCCATTTGGTTTATGTAATCTTGCATTTCTGCTGCTGAATTGAAGCCATATTGTCTTGCTAATGCGTCTGCTTCATTTAGTTCATCTTGTGTTATTACATTGCCACCAGTTAATGCTATTGTTGGGTAGCCGATAGATTTTCTATTTGCCTGTTCAAAAGCTTTGATATTTTCCCAGTGAAGTTGTCTTTTGCCTGTACTTAGTTTTCCTTTTGCGGCATTAACTAATTTTGTTGCGTTAGCGTGTTCTTTTCCTAGTTCTACTAGTGCAGAGGCTTTTTCTTGAGCGGTAATAGAGTTGTTGTTTCTTACATATTCAATTCTTTGGTTAATTTCATTTAATTTTGCTTCGTATTTTGGAAGTCTAGCTTTTGCTGCGGCAATACTTTCTTGTGCATTTTCAATTTTTGCGAATTTTTCAACTTCAGCTATTCTCATTTCTAAGTGATCAAGTTGTTGTTGATATGCTGATTTTAGACCTTTGTCATTAGTTGCTTTGATTTGATTTTTTAGAATTTCTTGTTTTGTAGTCAAGTTTTCTAGTTGTGCTTGTCTTACGCCAGAATTTGTTTGTTGTGCAGCTAATTTGTTTTTCATTGCAACTTTTGTTGCTATTTCATTTTCGATAACTGATACGTCTGCTTCTGGTAATGTTTGTTTTATGTCTTTGATTTCTGCTTTCAATTCTGCAATTTCTTTATTTAATTGTTGCATTTTTGCTTTGTTGTTTGTTGTTGAAACTGTTTCAGGTAGAGAGGTTTGTCTTGCTTCTAGCCTTGTGTTTTCGTGTAATATGCTTGCTAGTTCATTTTGTTTCTGTGTGATTTTTGCTGCATTTTTTGTCGGATCTTTTTGTAAGTTTGTAATTTCTTTTATTAATGCTTCTGATTTTGCATTGTTTTGTGCAATTTTTGCTTCATATTTTGCTTCCATTTGAGCTTTTGCATTCTCTTTTGCATTTGTAGATTTAAATGCAGCTTCCCAATTGTTTTTAAAGTTTGTTGCTATTGTGTTTTTTGCTGCATTTACAGAGTTTGTAATGCCATTTGCTTTTACATATCCAATACCAGCTTTAGTATTATTATATGCATATTTGAATGAGTGACCTGTGGCTTTTACTGCGCCTGTTAATCCTTTATAACCAGATACATCAACTTTTGCAGTTTTTAGAGCGCTTTTTGCGCCAGCAACTGAGCCAGCAACTGCTGTTGCTCCAGAACCTATTGTTTGCCATGCTGCTTCTGCCTCTGCATCTGTTTTTGCGGTTGCTGCTTTGTAAGCACCTTTGCCAACTTCGAATGTACCCATTGCTGCCCCAGCTGCTACTAGGTATGGAGCTGCTGCTCCACCTGTTGCAATAGTAAGTGCAGTTGCACCAGCAGCTACGGCTACTGTTGTAAGTGTTCTTTTTATGCTAAATTTACCATTTTCATCGCAAACCATTCCTTTAAAGAAGTTTCCAACCCCTTTTGCAAAGTTTTTTAATTTGCTTCCCCAACTGATTTTTCCGTCATCTTTTCCATCACCTGCAATTTGTGTTGGTTGTTGAGTTTGTATAGGTTCATCTACAGGTTGAGATGTTTGAACTTGGGTTGTAGTTTGTGGTTGCTCAAAAACAGCTGTTTGCTGAGTTGCTCTTGCTTGTGCCTGTTGTTGTGCAATAGCTGCCATCTGTTGCATGTAGTACTGAAACATTGGATTGTTTGTGTAATTTGATGGCAAACCCATTGGATAGTTGTTCATATATTTTCCTCTTTCCCGTAAAATCTCAGTAAAAATAAATCTTAATTTCCCTTATTAAAATAAAAACAATTTAATATTTAAAATTTCCTTTTATTGAAAAAATATGTTAACA
>JAZSES010000042.1:0-5972 GCA_045531805.1 Candidatus Limenecus sp.
CAATGATATTTGCTGCACAAGGACTAAAACATCGTTCCATTGAAAGTGCCAAAATTGCAGTTTCATTGTGTCCATCAGATCATAAATACTACGGATACACTGCTAAGCTCTATTATGATGCACAAGAGTACGCAAATGCATTTTTATACTACAAAGAAGCCTCAATGTTAGATGAATTGAATGTAGATTATCTATACAATGCAGCAAAATCTGCAGACAAGGATAATGATATTATTAATGCAATAAACTACTACTCATACTCTCTAAGACAAGATCCTTATAACAATCTTATTATTTATGAATATGTTGACTTACTAAAAAGAAACGGCAAAATAAAACAAGCTTTATCATTATTAAAAAGTAAAATCGATACAGTTGAATCTACACATGTTGCTGAAATATTACAAACAAAATACGAAGAGCTTTTGGCAGAAAGTAAAATTACACTATGTGAAAAATTCAAAAAGTTATTTCAAAAGTAATCTACCAATACTTTGAACCGTACTTTTCCCAAGGTTTCATTTTTTCTTCTAAAACAGAAATAAACTCAGCAACTGTCATATTTCTGTTAGGAAGAAAAGTAGTTGGCTCAAGTTGTTCTAATTCAACAATATACTCTTTAATTTTCCTAACATTAGCCTTGACTCTTTCCTTTTGTTGAAATTGCCATCCTTTAAAACCGCAATTTGGAGGAAATAGAGACCAACCATTACGAGGAGCTCTTCTACAACAATCAGGGCGAGTGGCATGGATAGAACATTTATTGTCATCAGTCAAGTAAGGACAATAGTAAAAAGAGATTTTTGATTCATCAAAGTTAGAACTAGCTGCTTTGAGATTATTTAGTATGTTCTCAACATGATCAGGTACAGCAAGTCTAGCTTCATCAATACTATTATATCTTTTAAAAATTTCAACAAAAACTTTGGCTTCATCTTGACCATCATTGGCTAATTGAACAAGCTCTTCATGTGTATATGGAGTTGTAATAGCCTTACAGCATTTACCACACATTAAACACAAATGTTGAGGAAAATCCTGATTATATGCTAAGTACTCCGTTTTTATTTCTATATCCATACACACATTATAGACAATAAAATTGTATTTACAAACAAATAAAATAAAATATTTAATTGAAATGAGATAACTAAAATTGTTAACTTATTGTTACAAAATGGGAAATATTAGCACTTATTTTAGAATAAATTACTTTATATATTTAAGAAGTAGTGTAAGGTAAAGTTATGCAGAATTATCCACCAATAACCCCATATACACAAACACAAATGTCACAGCCAGTTGTTTATCCACAAAACAATAGCGGAGCGACATTTAATATTGGAACACCGGCTACGAACTATCCCAATGTTACACAACCAAACGGAGCAAATAATATAAATAGTTCTAATGGAGTAACAATAAATATTATTGGCGCATCTGTAAACCCTAATGGTGCAAACATTTATAATGCAGCACCACAAGCTCCAGTGCAATCATATGGCAGAGATTACTATATGAACAACATGGCAAACCCAATGCAACAAACACAACCAACAGTTCCGGTTGGTGCAGCAGCATTGAATAATAATGAAAAAGAGAAAAAAGATGTAGCAAAAAAAGATATAGTTTTACTAACAGATGAATATATAAAAACACTAGAAAACTATTTGAGAAACGATAACCCAGACATAAAATTAATGGGTGCAAAAGAGCTTATGAAAAGATTTAGAGAAGACGAATCCAGAAAAAATGACCAAGCTTTAACAAATCTTTTAAACTTAACACTGCAAAGTAAGTACTCACCAGTAAAAACAGTCGGACTTGGAATCTTACAAAATGGCTGGGCACAAGGTGACGGATTCACGCAACAACTACTCTCTCAAATACAACAAACAAGCTCAGGCTATGGGCTTGATGCACTAGATGCTGCCGACGCAGCATTAAAAACAGCTGGCAAAACTATTAAAGTAGTAGATAATAACCCACCAAAATCAAAAAATAAAACCGAAAAACAATAACTATAGGATTATAACTTATGAACAAATGGAACGTTGCTTCTAGATTAGTAGGCGGAATTGCTGCCGCAGGGGTATTATACAATGCACACTATGCAGGAAATAAAGGTTCAGCAGAAAATGTAAAAACACGCCAAGCTGATAGAATTGGCAAGTATTACATAAATTCAAGAACTAGTGAAGATAGAAGCATACTAACAAGCAAACTCAAAGATGAATATTTTAGAGCGAATGCAGATTGGAACCTGCCAGACAAATTCAATGCATTAACAGGATATATTGGCAGTGCATTTAGACAGCTCGCACAAGATATTATTCCGGCAACGCTTGCAACAGGGGCACTATTATCCAAAAGTTACGCAAAATTCTTTGGCGCTGCACTTGGGGTATATGCCATTAAATATTTAATTTGTGATGTTATGGACTTAGGCAAACCAAATTACTTAAAGTAAATACACTGTCTTCTGTAACAACATAATCAAACTTTTCGTCATGCGTTTCTATAGGCAAGTTATTAAAAATTAATGATTTAGATATAGGTACACACGTAGTTGTTACAGATTTATCAATTAACTTTACAAATCTGTCATAAAAACCTTTACCATAACCTAAACGATAACCAGAACAATCAATAGCTAATGCTGGGAGAAAAACCAAATCCAATAATGTAAAATCGTCTAAGATTGTGCCTAGCGGTTCAAGAATGTTGAACTTACCGTTTATAAACCCCAACTCATTTTTATATAAAACAGGAACTATGTCATCTCCAATTATTTTGGGAAAATAAAAACTTTTATTTTGAACTGACAACAATGGAAGCAAATCAACTTCCGATTTAATTGGATAAAAAATCATTATGTTTTTTGCAAATTCAAACTCTGACCAAGACAAAATATTCTTAACAATTTTTGAAGATACAAAATCATTATCAAGATTACTTCTAATTTCAAGAGCTATTTTTCTAAGTTCAGTTTTCGAGTACATAAAACAAGTATAAATTAATTAATAATACAAATTCAAATACTTTACATATACAAAAAAGCAAACTATAATAATGACAATTTGTGTTATTAGAATAGAGTATGCATCTATGGACAGACTGGACTTAAGTAGGAAATTAAAAGAGGCAAGAATAGAAGCTGGACTAAAACAAGAAGAAATTGCTGCATTGATGGACCTTCCAATATCAGGAATATCTGTAATTGAAAGTGGCAATAGAAAAGTCGATGTAATAGAGTTAACAAAATTTGCCAAATTCTATTCGAAACCTATCGAATGGTTTTTCTATAAAAAAAATGATAAAAATCATAGAAGATGGTATGATAACGATAAAAAAGTTGCAGAAGCAATGAGCTTGCTAGAAAAAGCACCCATAAAATATCAAAAAAGCTGTGCCTATGCTATAATTGGCTTTTTAAAAGACAGTGGATTAATAGAATAATGACACTAGACGAAAACAAATTATACAACCCTGAATTTTCAAAACACGGTTACATCCAAGTTTATACAGGAAATGGCAAAGGTAAAACAACCGCTTCTCTTGGCTTAGCTATGAGAGCGTTAGGTAGAGGCTGGAAGGTACTTATAGTTATGTTCACCAAAGGTGGTAATAACTATGGTGAGCTTATTTCATTTTCACAGCTATGTAATGACATGAAGGACAAAGTCAAAATAGTACAAGCTGGACTAGATAGAGTTGTGTACGCATCTAATTTGTCAAAGGAAGACAAAAAACAAATACAAGAAGGTTGGAAAACAGCAAAAAATGCAATAAAAAACAACGAATATCAACTTATAATTCTTGATGAGGCAAATATCGCAATAGATTTAAAATTAATAGACTTGACAGAAATGGTCGATGTCTTAAGAAATAAGCCAGATGATATGGAAATCGTACTAACTGGAAGAAATGCTAAACCTGAAATTATAGAAATTGCACACCTAGTTTCAGAAATTACCCCAATAAAACATTATTGGGACATAGGAATAAAAGCAAGAAAAGGAATAGAATTTTAAGCAATATTTCAAGATTGATATTTTAGTACTTTTGGCTTAAATTAGAATGTATATAAGAGGATTAAGGAGAATTTTATATGTCACAGCAGTTCCCACAACAGCAATTTAAAACAAGATTAGCATTGCTTATATTTTTAAAAGGTGCATCTGCTCCAATGATATTATATTTCGACGATCCAAAAGCAGTGTTTGATGAAATACTACCATTAATAAGAACACAATCAACAGTTGGAAAACTTATTGAAAAAGACGCAATTGGACCTATTAAAAAGGTTGCAATAATGTCTAACCAAATTGCATCAATTGCTCTTCAGGAAGAAGTTTGTCAACAATAAGGTTACACACGAAACATCGGATAGATTTGGGAACAATGAAACTAGTAGAAATAAAAAATAGCTTAGCAAAATTATATTATGAACCAATGGCTTTCCCCATTGTATTGTCTGACTTTTTGACAATAGATGACGGCAATCAAAAAATTATTGCACAAGTTGTTTCAATCGAAACAACAAGTAGTGATTCTACTAATTGCGCAATATTGAAATTTTCAATAGACATAAACTCAGATAATACATTCGGCACATATAGCGGGTACGTACCGTCTTTGGATGCTCTTGTATCAAAAACCAAAGCTCAAATTATTGAAGCTATTTTTTCAGACCCTAATTCAGGTGTCAAACTAGGCAAGCTCACAAATTCGATTAAATCGTCTATTAACCTCAAAAGTTCAATAATGGATAATTTTCTTTACATACAATCGGATAGAGCTGATGAAACTGAAGATATTCTTTCAAAAATATTAACATTCAATTCGTCAAAAGTACTAAAAACGCTCTATATTGATTTTGAAGGAATGAATGATTTTAAATATGGTAAAGTTGTTAAATTTGGACACAACTTCAAACTACCAATCGTTCCTGATATCTTAAATCATATTTATGAAAAAGACCTTACAGGCCTCTCGTTAGAGCAGAAAGCAGTAGTCAGAGACATTATACTTGAAATTCAAGAATACATTACAACATTAGACTCAGGATTCATTCCATTCAACACATTATTAGATGTTGTAAATGAAGTGTATCAGACTGACAAATCTACAGGAATAATTCTATTTAGAAACAAACTCTTGAAATATAAGCAATCAGGCATATTTGCCTCCAATGAAGATGAAATCCTATCATTGGCTGAATCAATTGCACGCAACACATTAACATCGCTTGATTTGTCAAACATAGAACCAAATTGGCAAAAGACCGCGTTTGAGTTTGTAATAGAATTTTTAGAAACAGAATGTTCAGTAATATTTAATGTAAAAGACGAAGCTGTTTCACAAGAAGTTCTTAATATGCTATATAAAGCAAAACAAATCAAACCAATTGTAGTATCAAGGTATGATTCACAACATGTAGCACAACTTAAATCATTTGCAAAAAACATGATAATGTTCAAACCTGAAACTCAACAGAAAACATTTGCATCTTATAGTTCATTCTTAAATAAAATGACGGCAAAAGAATTTGTTGTATCTGGTGAAGCAACACATTTTACACCATTAATAATCAAAGAAATACCACAAGTAATTCTTCAAATTGAACCATTAAAACAATCATTATTAACAAGACCAGCAACAACCATTCCAGTTGAAAATGTTGAAAATGAAATAACATTAGAAGCCAATACAGAAGAAAACACAGTCGAAGACACAGAGGATGAAGAAACTGTGCAATCTGATGACATACTGAGCATAGAAGATCTTGAAGAACTTGATGCAATGAATAGCTTTCAAGACTTAGATGAAAATGTATTACCAACAACAGAAGATGGCTCAGATGATATAAAAACTATATTTGAAGACACACTTGAGCAAGAAATTGCAAAAGATGTAGATAAAATGTTTTATGCAGAAGCTGCAATTCAAGAGGAATCAGAAATTGAAAC
>JAZSES010000081.1:0-8444 GCA_045531805.1 Candidatus Limenecus sp.
CTGTGATGATGACTTGGTCTACTTTATGGAACATATTTACAAAATCTATGCCAGCCAAATTATGTATATCAAAGTAAGAATCTATTATTACTTTAAATGGTAATGTGTGGGTTTTTATGCCTTCAAGGATAGCAAAACTATTAATTAATATCCCATCAATTTTGGTTTGCTTTAAATAAGCGATAAATTTTTTTATTTCAACCAAATCTTCTTCTGTAATGTTATGTTTGAAGTTTACAAATATCTTGCAGTTGTTTTTGTGAGCAGTTTCAATAAATTCATTTACATAGTCAAAACCTTGTCCTTCTGGAGACAAAAATTTATGATGATACACATAAAAACTTCGACATTTTACTGATTTTGAAAATAGTTCGATGTCCTCGGGTTTTTTTATTGGAGCTGTAATACTGATTTCACTCATTTGTTTATTATAAAAAATATTTTGGACTTTTGTTATTAATGTTAAGAAATGATAACAAATTGCTTTTTATTTTCTTGCAAGAAATTTTATATGTGCAAGATGTTTTTGTGGGTAAAAATCTTAATGATAACATCTTGAAAATATAAATGGATATTGCTTCTAATAAAATATATGTAGCGTTAATTTGGGATTGTATAGGCGTTTGTTGTTTCTCTAGATACATCATTTGTTGTATAAAGTGATTAATATGTTTGCCTTATATTCAATACTGTATTAAGATTAAAATATAATCAGCTGTTTGTATGTTAATATCGCAGTAGATTATGTTTATTATGTTAGCTAATTAGTATGATGAAGAGAGAGTAGATGGGAATATTAGGTTATCCGAATAACGACGATAAGAATACGGGTGATTATTCGGCGGATTTATCGAATTATCAAGATGATGGCATTCAAAATGTTGACTTGGTTGATGCATTTCCAGAGGCGGATGATTTGTCTTTTGAAGAACAGGCTGCTGTTGCTGCAGATATTCCAGTTCTTGAACAAGCTGTTGTTCATGGCACTTCTGGTCAGCAAGCATATAATAATGCTTCTCAGCAAAGACAGGCACCACCTCAAAATTCAGGTGGCGGTATACTAGGATACTTGTTGATAGTTGGCTTGCTTGTTGTTGCTGTCGCTGTTTATATTTTTGTTAACAAGCCGTTTGGTGAGTTTGGAAATGCGCCTCAAGAACAAGCTACTGGTGATTATTTCTATGATCAGGCTGTGAACACAGGTGCAACAGAGACTGTACAAGCTGATGCTAATTCAGCTTTAACACAGAATACAATGGCTACGGTTGATGTTGTATTGGACGAACCTACTCAATCTAACGATGCTGTAAATGTTGATAAAAAAGATGCATCTGTAAAAGATGTTAAAAAACCTGTTGCAAAAGCTGAGGAGAAAAAAGCTTTGACCGCTTACGAAAAAGCTATGTTGAAAAAGGCTGCTGATGAAGCTAGATCAGAACAACTAGGTTTAGATAACAAAAATGGTGAAGTTGTTATTCCTGTGAATTCAGGCGGTAGATTGGATCCATTTTTACCAACTGGCGTTTCAGTTGCATTTGTCGATAAGCCAAAATTTGATTTAGTAGCTCCTCCGTTGACGGTTCCAGAGGTGGACCCTAAAATTGATACTTTAATGAGTTTGAAAATAAGCGGTATTATGTATGATAATGTGCGTCCGTCTGCTATATTGTCTGTAGATGGAGTTGAGCATTTGGTTCATAATGGCGATTTGATTATGGGTTATAAAATACAAAGGATAACTAGAGACAAGGTTGTTGTTAGTTACCAAAACAATACTTATGAGGTGACTGCAGGTCAAACATTGAACAGAGATAATATTAATGTAAATCCTGTGTCATCTGTATCTAAGCAATTTGGTGGTGCATATTCAAGTACATCAGATAAAGCGATAAAAATTAACTAAATACAAATAATTAATAGGAGTCATCAATAAATGTTTAATGACAAAACAAATCAGAAAAAAAACAAGGCAGCAATAGTATTGTCGGCTGCTGCTATTTTGGCTGTGTCTGCAACGTTTGGTTATTCAGCAATTGCAAACGACCAGATACAAGCTTTTGTTTCTAAGCCTGCACTTAGAACTGAGTATAAAAGCGCAGATATGATTGATTTAGCTGGTTCTATTGATCTTAGAAATGGTAACCAAAAAATCAGTGTTAGCTTAAGGGAGTCAGACTTGAAAGCGGCATTGAGAATGATTGCTGATAAAGCTGGCTTGAATATTATTTTCCATAATTCAGTTTCAGGTAACGTATCGTTAGATTTGGTTGATGTTAGCTTGAATGATGCATTTAAAATGATTATGCAAGCTTGTGAACTTTCATATGTTATAGACAATGGCACATTAATAGTTTTGTCAAAAACAGCTAGTTTATCTTCCGATATAAGCAAGCAAAAAATGATGACTATTCCTGTAAAATATGCTGATGCAACTAAAATTGCAGACTTTTTAAATACTAACGTATTCTCTACAAATAGACCAGGTCTGTCTAACAATAAAATTGTGGTAACTAATGCTGCAACTAACGAGTTGGTACTATTTGGTACTGTAAATGACTACAATATGGCACAAAAGGTTGTTTCTAAATTAGATACTGCGCCAAAAACTGTTTCATATCGTATTAACCACACTACTCCTCAAGAAATGGCAACATTGATTTGTGAATCACTATTCCCTTCTTCTGGTGAGTCAGGTGGTTTTGGCGGTGCAACTGGTGGCTTAGGTGGTCTTATTACTGGTGGTGCTTCTTCATTGGGTGGCTCTGATGATAGCAGTGGTTCATCAGATTCATTGGGCGATTTAGGATCTTCAAGTAGTAGTGGTGGTGGTTCTATTACTTTAGGTGAAGGTAAAGTTGCTTGTTCTATAAAAGGTGATGTTGCTGGTGGTTCTTTGAAATCTTTGACAGGTACATCATTGACAGTTACTTACTTCCCACAAAAAGGTACTATCAATATTACAGGTGGTTCAGAACAGCAAGCAGAAATGATTAAACAATTCATTCAAGCTAATGATAAGAAACAACCACAAGCTTATGTTGAAGTTCAAGTTATCGACTTATCAGAAGAAGGCTCAAAAGAGTTCAATAACACATGGAATGTATTGACTCCTTTCTTCTCTGCTAATTTCGGCACTGATGGTATTACTTCAACTAAAAATCCAATATTCATTACGGGTAATTCACTACCTGGTGCTACTCCTGATAATCCAATCACACGTTATCATGGTAAGAAGACATTGGCTTGGACTATCAATTATTTGATTGAAAATGAAAAAGCTAGATTGTTGGCTAACCCTAAAGTTGTTGTTACTAATGGTAAAACTTCTACAATCAATTTGACAGAAGACTATGTAAAATCTATTGAAGAAGAAATTTTGACTGCAGGTTTAGGCACTACTGGTTCTGGTACATCTAGAACATATGAAATTGGTGAAGATAAAGGTATTATTATTGAACTTACACCTTTCATCAGTCCTGATGGATATGTAACAATGAACTTGAAACCAAGTTATTCTACACTTGCTGGTGAAGAAATGTCTGTTAGCTCAACAGGTGTTCCAATCCGTGCAGCTACACTTTTGAAACGCAGAAGTCTTGATTTGTCTAACATTAGAGTTAAAGATGGTGAAACTCTTGTGATTGGTGGTATGATTCAAGAAGAAGAAAAGAAAACTGTAGCGAAAGTTCCTTTCTTGGGTGATTTGCCTGTTATTGGTTCTGTCTTCAGAAATACAAAAACTGAAAACTTGAAATCAGAACTTGTAATTATGGTAACTCCTAGAATTATTAAAGATACTGAAGATGCAGTAGCTGAAAGCGAAAATTTATAATTTGGAATTAGTATAGATGTCTTGTCGGCATATTGTGCCGGCAAGACATTATAAGAAAAGAAACATATAGCTGATGAATATAGATACTGTAAATAAGATTAAATCTAGTATTAATACTAAATATGCCGAGCTTTTTACTAAAGAAGATTTGTTGGAACACAAATTTATTCCAGTAAACAAACAAGCAGGCTTTTTTTATGTTGTAGTTGCTGATAATGCAAATAAGTCTTCTGTTTCAAGTTATATTGCGACAAAAGACAGTGATACTGTAAAATTTATTTCACTAGATCTTGAGGGATATAATTTTATCAAAGATTTTTATTTTAATGAGGTATTTAGTTCAGTTCCTGCTGCTCAACCTGAAGTGGACACTTCTGTACAACAAACAGCTGCTCCTATTCAGGATGCTGCTCAATCTTCTGGTCAACCTCAGAAAAAGAAGATTGGTGAGTTACTTATAGAAAAAGGAATGATTACTCAAGAACAACTGGTTGAAGCTCTTACTCAATGCAAGAAGACTAATACCCCGATTGGTTCTATGTTAGTTTCTTTGGGTTTTATCAATGTTGACCAGTTGAAAGAAGTTTTGTCATTCCAACAAGGATACACTTCTGTTACGGCAGCACAGCTTAATATTTCTGAATCAACTATTAAATTGTTACCAGAAGATTTTATTAAAGAAAATAAAATTATTCCATTGTCCAGTGATGGTAAGTTTTTGGACATTGGTATGGTTAACCCTGATAACAAAAAAGCTTTGAATGAAGTGGTTTACCTTACAGGCTTGAGACCTCGTGTTCTTTTAATGAGTTATATGGAGTATAAGAGCTGTATTGGTAAATATTTTGGTAGAGCAAGAAAAGAAACCAAAGATATTATCAGAAAAATTGAACAAGAGGCTCTTGAGTTTGAGGTTGAAGAGTCACTTTGGGAACAGGTTGAAAGAGAATTAGAAGATACATCTGGATCTGTTGCTAATTTTGCTACAAAAATTATCACTGATGCGATTGATATGAAAACTTCAGATATTCATATTGAGCCAAGGTTAGACTGTTATACTGTTCGTTACAGAATTGATGGTATTCTTAGACGCGTATTAGATTTGCCACCTAAGGTTGAATCTTCTTTGATTGCTAGATTTAAAGTTCTTTCTCGTATGAATATTGCTGAGCACAGAAGAACGCAAGATGGTACGTTTACTGTTAAATATAATGGTATTTCTTACGATTTCCGTATTAACACTTTGCCAGTTGCGGGTAAGGAAAAGATGGTAATTCGTATTTTGGCTCCAGCTGCAAGTATCAAAACTGAAGATAAAGTTATCAAATTGGCAGGTGGTACAGAAGAAGATTTGTCTAGAATCAATAAAATGGTGTCTGCTCCAAACGGCATTATTCTTGCAGTAGGTCCTACTGGTTCTGGTAAAACAACAACTTTATATTCTATATTAAAGAGTTTGAATGATGAAGGTGTTAACATTACCACGCTTGAGGATCCTGTTGAGATTAAGATTGATGGTATTAACCAGTCGCAAATTAACCCAAAAGCTGGTATTACTTTTGCATCTTGTATGAAAGCTATTTTGAGACAGGACCCTGATATCATTCTTATTGGTGAGATACGTGACTTTGAGACTTTGGAAACGGCAATTGCTGCTGCATTGACTGGTCACTTGGTATTGAGTACGTTGCATACGAACTCTGCAGCTGCTACTATTACTCGTTTGATACAAATGGGTGCTGCCGATTATTTAATTTCGTCAACTTTGACTGGTATCATTGCGCAACGTTTGGTTAGAAGACTTTGTCCAAAATGTAAAGAACCTTATAATCCAACTATAGAAGAGGCTAGACTAGTTGTAGCTAACCCAGAAGAACAGGCTGAGTTCATGAAACGAACTATTTACAGACCAAAAGGATGTTTTGATTGTAATAACGAAGGTTTCAAAGGCCGTTTGGGTTGTTATGAAATTATGCTCATTAACAAAGAAATCAAAAAAATGATTGCTCATTCAGCTCATGACGTTGAGTTAGAAGAAGCTGCAGTTGGTATGGGTATGAAAACCCTTCAGGGGTCTTGCTTGGGTCATATTTTGCGTGGTGAAACTACAATTAGTGAGTTTGTCCGTGTATTAGGTCCTGTTACTGAATAACATTGTTTATAGGTAGAATGTAGAATGGCAATATTTAATTACATAGCATTAAAAAATCAATCTGAAATAGTTAGTGGTAAAATCGAGGCTGATGACGTAAAGGCTGCAAGAGAAGCCATTAAAAATATGGGTTTGATACCTACAAAGGTATTTGATGACAATACTAAAATGTCTGCAAAGAAAGTTCGTTTGAGTCCTTTGTCATTAAAAGAGCTTATTGATTTTACAAATACATTTAAAACTCTTATTCAAACAGGTGTACCGATTATTGAGGGTTTAATGTTTTTGGAGAAGGATGCTGTTTCTTCTCGTATTAGATTGCTTGCTAGAGAAATCCGTAAGCAAGTTATTGCTGGTGCATCTTTTGCTGATACTGTTGCAAAGTATCAAGAGATTTTTGGCCGTATCTATGTTGGTTTGACAAAAGCTGGTGAAGATTCTGGTGAAATGGAAAAAACTCTTGAGCGTTTGAGTGATTTGCTTAAGAAACAGGATGCGACAAAAAGCCGTGTTATCGGTACTTTGATTTATCCAGCTTTCGTTATTGTGTTGGCAATTGTTGTTGTTGTCGTCATGTTGATGTTTGTATTCCCTGCGTTCAAGGAAATGTTTGAACAATCTGGTGCGAAACTGCCATTCTTTACTCAGGTCTGTATTGATTTGGGTGAGTTTTTGAAAAAATATTGGGCGTTGACTTTAATTTCACCATTTATTATTGGTTTTATTATCTATTCTGCGTTCAAAAATGAGACTTCAAGAAGAATTTTAGATGATTTCTTTTTAGGAGTTCCTCTTGTTGGTGATATGTTGCGTTATGCAAACTTTTCTAACTTTATTACTGTAATGTTTGTTGCATATGAAGCAGGTATTCCTATTGTTGATTGCTTGCACTTGGGTAATTTAACAATAGATAATGCAACTATCAAAAAAAGAATTACTGAGGCTATTACTAAGGTACAACAAGGTACTCACCTTTCTACTGCTTTGAGAGGTGCTGATATTATGCCTTCAATGGTGTTATTTATGATTGCTACTGGCGAACAAACTGGTAAATTAGGTGAGTTGTTGCAACAGGCTGTATTGTTCTTGGATAAGAAGCTAGATGATATTATTGATGCTTTAACAAAAATGATTGAGCCTTTAATGCTTATTGTAATCGGTAGTATTGTAATGTTCTTGGCATTAGCGTTATATTTGCCATTGTTCCAATCTTACCAATTGTCGTAGTAAATAAAATAGTAAAGGATATAAAATGACAGAAGATTTTGAACCATTTGAAGTTGAAGAACTTGGCGATAATGATTTTACAAATGGCGTTTGGTCAGAAAGAGTTCTTGTAATTACACAAGATTATGAGATTAAAGGCTATGTATTCATGCCTAAGATTGGTAAAAGAAGTCGTGTACTTTCTGATATTCTTAATGGCAAAAAACGTTTTGTTGCTATAAAAGATTGTGAAGTTTCTTATAGACAATTGCCAAATAGAAGGACAGAATTTCATGATTTTGTTCAATTAAACATAAACTCTATTATTATTTTGCGTCCAACTGCAAAAGAAGAATAAATATGTTAGAAAAGATAGAAAGTCTTATTGTAGGTTCTTTAAAATTTTCAGTGCAATCTTTGGAGAAAAGAAGATTGCACTTGTGTTTTGCAAAACGTTTTTGTTCTTTTTTTTCAATGCTGATGATTTTGTTTTCTACAATTGCTGTTTTGTTTGCATTTGTAGATGATACTTCTGAAAAAAGCGCTTTATGTTTTTTAATTTTGTTTGTTGTGGTTTTGATTTATTCAACAGTTCTAAGTTGTTATGCACCAAAGTTTAATCAATATAAAAAAGACGTTAAAACATTTGTTTTAAAAGAATTCTTTGACTATATTCATAATTTTAAATATATGATGGTTAATACAGAACTTTATTCGGACATTTTTTATTCATTGAAAAAATTAAACCTTTTTGGCATTTTTGATAATTTGTTACTAGATGATTATTTAAAATATTCAAATAACTCTGTTGAGTTTGATGTTTATGATGTTTCGTTATGCAATATTGCAAATGGCTATAAGACTCAAATACAGAGATTGGTGTTTGGTGGTGTGTTGGTTGTTGCAAATTACGATTCAGAATTTACTGGTCGAACTGTAGTTTTGCCAAAATCTGATAAACGGACTTTTCCTGATGTTGAGCAAGTTCAACTTGAAGATGTAGAGTTTAATAAATATTTTAATGTTTTTTCTTCAAATCAGATAGAAGCACGTTTTTTATTGACTACGGCCTTTATGGAAAGATTGTTAATGTTTGCTAAAAATAATAATCATAAAGTCTATTGTGCTTTTGAAAAAGGAAAAGTTTTTATTGGATTATCAAATGATAAAAGGCATGATTGGTTTGATGTTGATTTAAAAAAATCTTTGTTAGATGTGAACAATTACAAATCATTGATTGCAGATTTGGATAAT
>JAZSES010000345.1:0-5724 GCA_045531805.1 Candidatus Limenecus sp.
CAAAATCATCTTTTTGATTTATCCTATAGTCTAATGATTATCCTGACAGTATTTGTATGGTATAATCTCAAAGTTAAAAAAAATAGGTTGGTATTTATGGACGAAAAAGTAGAAGATTATATCAAGCAGGTCATTATCCCATCAAGAGCAATTTTTCAAGATATGATAAAATATGCACCATCAAAACTTTTTGGATTGTTTGGTAATGCCGTAATAATTCCAATATACACAAACTTACTTTCTCCAGCACAATATGGCGTTTATGCAATAGCGCTTGCCGTATTGAGTTTCTTGTGTATACTTTTTTCTGATTGGGTAGGACTCTCTGGACTTAGATTTTTTAGAATCAACCAAATTAATGATGAAATACCAAAATATCTTTCAACACTAATTGGACTATTAACAGCAAATCTGCTAGTAATGTATATTTTAACATTTATCTTTAGAAATCAATTCTACGAGTATTTTAATATTTCACCAAAAATATTTTTATTCATTCTATTGCTAATCATCCCTGTTGCAATTAGAGCCCTATTATTCCAGGTATTACGAGCACAAATAAAGCCTTGGGCATTTACAGTTTCAACAATTACCAATCAAATTCTAACAATAATAATAGCCGTATTGCTATTGAAATACACATCTTTACAAGCAATTTCAATACTAATAGCAATGGCCATATCAATAACAGCTATTGATATTTTACTAGCATTTCAGAGCAATTTTTTCAAACTATTCAAATTTGAAAAACCAAATACAAAAATGCTGAAATCTATGTACATATATGGCTCACCAATTGCAGCTGCATCAATAAGTATGTGGGTAATAAATCAAAGTAACAAATTTATAACAACACATTACCACGGCTTAAATGAAGCTGGGTTTGTTGGAGTTGCGTACAATATGACATTCCCTATACTTATGACCATATTCGCAGTCATTACAATTGCAGCAGTGCCTAGAATTATAAACTTATACGAAGATAATATAGATGTCAGACCTTTAATATCCAAATTAACAGGATATTTTATGGTTATAGCAATACCAATGGTTGCATTTATTGCCCTTTATGCACCAGATTTAATGACTTTATTCGCAAATTCAAAATATCAAAATGCGTACATTTTATTACCATATTTTGCATTTGGAGCATTATTTTTAAGCTTTGCTGAATATACAACGTTGCAATATCATTTGGCAAACAAAACTTATATTCTAACAATACTAAAAGTTGTAGCAGGTCTATTGGGATTAGGCCTTAATATAATCTTAATTAAGAATTTTGGCTTGCTTGGCGTAGGAATTGCAACACTCTCATCAAATGCAATTTACTTCTTATTATCAGTATTGATAAAACTACCAAATCTTGAATGGAAAGTCCCATTCAAAGTCCTGGCACACATAACAACAAGTTTTATTCCAACGGCAGGACTTTACTGGGTTTTATCACTTGCAAATGTAAATGAAATTATCCAAATGCCTTTAATGCTTACGTTTTACTACTTAGTATTCTACGGGCTAAATCGTTTCTTTGAAGATAAAATACCAGAAATATTGTCCGAAAAAGATTAAAAATACAATGAGAATAATAATACTATTATTTCTAATAATACTAAATAACATTTTAAACATATCCTATGCAACAGAACCACTCAGATTGAATGGTTCTGTGCAGTATACACCAATGGTTGCAAAGCAACTTGCATTTGAAGGGCTAGATTTAAAAATTGATAAGAAACAATTAAACAGTTATTTGTACGACGAAAACAATAAAGAAAACAGAAATGCACTTAAGACAAACCAAAAGATTGCTGGACGAGAGATTATGTCATTTAACTCAGCAAAAGGGCTGGTACGAGGATATGCAATTACATATGAAAGTAATCCACAATACACATATTATTATTCAACCAGCGGTTATCTAGTTTGTGTCGATATTGATAACCAAATAAACACCTCAGAGTTTCCATTTACAGTTGGAAAATACAACCCGATAACTGGCAACCTAATTTCTGTCGGATTTTATGTTTCAGAAACCGAGCAATATGTATATAGCAAAAATGGCAAACTAAAAGCACATTGGATAGGCAAAACAGCTTACAACGAAAAAGGCAAACCAATTGCTCATAGAGAATATACCGATGCAATACCTATTGACTAATAAACAGTATTTTGCAAACGTCCATCCACAAACATACATATATTAGTCATTGTAGTTTCTAATATTCTATGTATTGCTTCATGCGTATTATATGCAATATGAGGTGTAATAATTACATTGTCCAACTGTTGCAATCTTGTATTCAATACAGTTCGTTGCAAAGCACAATTATTTAAACGAGCAATATCAATAAGATAATCACTATCAGAAATAGTTTCTTCACTTTCCAACACATCTAACCCTGCACCTGCAATTTTACCTTTGGTTATCGCATTATACAAAGCTTGTGTATCAATCAATTCACCTCTTGCCGTATTTATCAAAACAGAAGACGATTTCATCTTCTCAAAGGCAGATGAATTAAACAAATGATAGTTATCTTTTGTTAAAGGTGCATGTATTGAAATAAAATCACTTTGCAAAAGAAGAGTTTCAAAATCAACATATTCAATATTGAATATGTTTTTTAATTCATTATTTTCTTTCAAATCATATCCCAATATTTTCATATCAAATCCATAAGCGAGCTTGGCAAACTCTTTACCAATAGCACCTAACCCAACTATGCCAATAGTTTTACCACCCAATTCAGAACCAATCAAAAATTGATGATTTCGCTTTATATCTCTAAATTCAAGATATGCTTTTGTAATTTTTCGCACAACATCCAACATCAAACCAAACGCAAATTCCGCAACACTTTTGTTGCCGTAATTAGGCGTATTTACAACAGAAATTCCTTTTTCTTTGCAATAATCTAAATCAACATGGTTATAACCAACAGAACGCAATGCAATGAGTTTTAAATTAGCAAATTGTTTGAGTACGGATTCATCTATTCTTGATGTCGTAAAACAAGAAATTATATCAGCATCTTTATACTCATCAGGCAAATTCTCCAGTTTATTCAGCGGTTTATCAATAAGTAAATAATCAAATTTGCCATCATTAGCATTTTTCAAAAAATTATATTCATCTTGCTCAACATCAAAATAAATAATTTTAGTCATATAAATAAACTCCTTTTTTGATAGAATAAAAGTTTTTATTACGAAAAATAATTCCCCTTATTGGCTAGAGCAAAAGAAGAAAATTTTTCACGATTTAAAACAAAAAAGTGAAAAAACAAACAACTATGATTAAAGCTATAACAAGCTTGGCTCTTGAATAGTACTTGATTATAAAACATGTTTAATTTATAACAAGAGGGTATAGTTTAACTATAGTTAGTACAAGAAGAGGAGCTAAAAAATGGCTAAAAAAGTTGCAATTAACGGCTTCGGTAGAATCGGCCGTAACACATTAAGAGCAGCAATTGCACAAGGTATTTTCGAAAAAATCGATTATGTTGCTATCAACGACCCAGGTCTTACACCTGCTAATGCTGCACATGTTTTCAAATATGACTCAGTTATGGGTAAATTTGATGGTACAGTAGAAGTTGCTGAAGATGGATTAGTAATCAACGGCAAAAAAATTAAATTTTATGCTGAAAAAGATCCAGCTAACCTACCTTGGGCTGAATTGGGCGTAGAAGTTGTTATTGAATCAACTGGTTTCTACACAGATGCTGAAAAAGCAAAAGCTCACATCGCAGCTGGTGCAAAAAAAGTTATCATTTCTGCTCCTGCTAAAAACGAAGACAAAACTATCGTTCTTGGCGTTAACGAACACGAATATGATCCAGCTAACCACCACGTAATTTCTATGGCATCTTGCACAACAAACTGCTTAGCTCCAGTAGCTAAAGTTTTGGATGAAAAATTTGGTATCGTTAAAGGTTTGATGACAACTGTTCACTCTTACACTGGCGACCAAAGAATTCTTGATGCTGGTCACAAAGACCCAAGAAGAGCTAGAGCTGGCGCATTGAACATTGTTCCTACTACAACTGGTGCTGCTAAAGCTGTTGCATTAGTATTACCTCAATTGAAAGGTAAATTGAACGGTTTTGCTATGCGTGTTCCTACTCCAGACGTTTCTGTTGTAGACGTTGTTGTTGAAACTGCAAAACCTGTTACAGCTGAAGCTGTAAACGCTGCTTTAAAAGAAGCTGCTGATGGACACGTACTATGCTTCTCAGAAGAGCCACTAGTATCTTCTGACTACGTTGGTACAGCTCAATCATCAACTGTTGATGCTGCATTGACAATGACAATGGGCGACAATATGGTTAAAGTTGTTTCTTGGTATGATAACGAAATGGGTTACTCTACAAGATTGGCTGAAACTACATTAATGGTTGCAGAAAAATTATAATTTTTCTAACAGTCAAAAGCTTTAAAATATACGGTTGGCGAAAGTCAGCCGTATATTTTTTTTCAAATAAGCAATTTTTTAATAGAAAATGTTTTTATAAATACAGGAAAGGTCATAAAATTTCACAGTAGTATGTAAAGTTATTATAAACTTTACCCAATATGATATAGATAATATAGCTTAATGATGTATAATAATCGTAAAGGTATGTTGCTAAACAGTGTGAAGACTATTAAAAAATCATTAAAGGAGTAAAAATGGCAAGAATTTTGGTATCAATGCCCGACGAATTTTTAAGCAAAATCGATGCAGTTGCTGGTAATGAACAACGCACAAGAAGTGAACTCGTAAGAGAAGCACTCCGCAGCTATATCAAACGCACAAAATTACCAAGCCCACAAAAAGCACTGAACAATGCAAAAATTCTTGAACAAATTTTAGATTAATTTTTATTTAAGCCAACTCTGCGAATTTGAGACGAGAAATACTTATACATAAATTCAGTCTAATGTAAGAGTTGGCTTATTTCATGTTACAGATTTGGTGAACTAAATGGAAATATTAGCAATCATCCCTGCGAGAGGGGGTTCAAAAGGTATTCCAGGAAAAAATATCAAACAAATAGCTGGAAAACCTTTATTAGCACACACAATAGAAGCTGCATTGAATTCAAAATATGTCACAAGAACGATAGTTTCAACAGAAGACTACAAAATAAAAGAAGTCGCATTGTCTTTTGGCGCAGAAGTTTTAGAAAGACCAATAGAACTTGCTCAAGACAATACAAAAACTGCACCTGTTCTATTACATGTTGTCAATGAATTAGAAAATCAAAACTACACACCAGAACTTGTTGTACTATTACAAGCTACGTGTCCATTAAGAAATTCAAGAGAACTTGATGAAGCAATTGAACTATTTATACAAAACAAAGATAAAGGTGTAGACTCAGTATTTGCAGCAAAAGAAATAGGTCTAACACACTCAAAATGGAGAAAAACACCGATTTGTGATAATGTACAAAAATATGAATGTTTATACGACTTCAGAACCAGACCAAGACGACAAGATGAAGACGAACACTACAAAATGTATCAAGAAACTGGTGCAACTTATATAATAAAAACAGATATAATGAAAAAGGTAAAAGATTTCATTGGAAACAACCCAGAACTATATACAGATGGTTCTTTTGGTGATATAGATACGATAGAAGATTTTAATACTGCGGAAAGAATACTTCTAAAACGACAAAATGGTGAGATATAATGAAAAAAATTCTATACTCAAATATGGATGCACTA
>JAZSES010000188.1:0-4696 GCA_045531805.1 Candidatus Limenecus sp.
TAGCATTCAGTCCTGCGTCAATAGCAGTTTCAACGATTCTTTCGGGCGAAAAAACACCGTCCGAATAAATCGTGTGAATGTGTAAATCGACTTTCACCTTTCTATCCTTTCATCATGCTGTTACCTCACTAATATTTTTTATAAATTGAATTCTTTTAATACTTTGAGCTTGCCCAGAAACGGCATCAAAGATCATTTCTACTGCGTTAAGTTCGAGTGCAGTGTTTTCTTCTATATCAAAACGTTCAGGTATGCTGGTTTTAAGTCTTTTGAGTGAAGATTCATAAGCCATTCCTATTACGGAATCGTATGCACCACAAAAACCTGCATCTGTAATATATGCAGTGTAGTTATTTATAATTTTTTCATCTGCAGTTTGAACATGAGTGTGAGTACCCAAGACTGCGCTAATTTTTTGTTCTGAGCAGAATTTTGCAAAACAAATTTTTTCAGCAGTTGCTTCAGCGTGAAAGTCTACAATAACTATTGGTGCTTGTTCTTTTATTTGTTCAATTTCTTGTTCAATTATGTCCCAAGGAGAATCAACTGGGTTCATAAATGTACGTCCAAGCATATTAATAACCGCTATTTTGGTGTTTTTTACTTCAAAAATTCTGTAACCTACACCATACGTTCCTTTGGGGTAATTCCAAGGTCTAATTAATCTGTCTGAATTATTTATGTATGTATAAATATCTTTTTTATCCCAGATATGGTTGCCCGATGTAAAACAATGTATGCCAAGTGCGGCTAGCTCGTTGTGATTTTTTTCAGTAAGCCCAAATCCGTGAGAAGCATTTTCTACATTGGCTATAATGAAATCATAGTCATTGCAAGGCGAAAGGCTATCCAGATAATGTTTTACAACATTGCGTCCTGGACGGCCAACCATATCGCCTATAAATAATACTTTGATATTGCTTGTCATTATTTTACCTGCGTGCAGGTCAAATAAAATTACTTCGCAATTTCAGTTGTTCTGATTTCGCGTACCACAGTAACTCTAATTTGACCCGGATAATCGAGTTCCTCTTCAATACGCTTAGCAATATCACGGGCTAACTTGGAGCTAGCTAAATCATCAAACATGTCAGGTTGGACAATAATCCTAACCTCACGACCCGCTTGTACTGCAAAAGACTGTTTGATTCCTTCGTAGCTTGATGCAATTTCTTCAATCTTTTTGAGTCTTTTGATGTAAATTTCAAGAGTATCTCTTCTTGAACCGGGGCGTCCGGCTGATATAGCGTCCGCAAGTTTTACCAAAACTGCTTCAATCGTATTTGCTGTAACGTCGTCGTGGTGAGCTTCAATTGCGTGAACAATATCTTCTTTCTCTCCATAACGACGGGCAAGCTCTACACCTAACTCAATATGAGTACCGTCTTGAGTTTGGTCTACCGCTTTTCCTATGTCGTGTAGAAGTCCAGCACGTTTTGCAACTTGCACATTAGCACCCAATTCTGCTGCCAACATTCCTGCAATATGGCCTACTTCTAGTGAATGTTTTAAAACATTTTGACCATAACTTGTTCTATAGTATAGTCTACCTAATGTTTTTATTAATTCTTTGTGAAGATTTAGAACGCCCATATCAACTGCAGCGTTTTCACCTTCTTTTTTAATTTTTTCTTCAATTTCTTCTTGAGCTTTTTCCACCATCTCTTCAATTCTTACAGGGTGGATACGACCGTCAGAAATAAGTTTTTCAAGTGCAACTTTAGCAATCTCTCGTCTTACTGGGTCGAAGCTTGAAAGAACTACCGCTTCAGGGGTGTCATCAATAATTAAATCAACACCAGTTAGTGTTTCCAATGTTCTGATGTTACGACCTTCGCGTCCAATGATGCGTCCTTTCATTTCGTCAGATGGTAGATTTACTACAGAAACTGTAGATTCTACTACTTGGTCAATTGCACAACGTTGCATTGTTGTGGACAAAATATCTTGAGCCATTTCTTTTGCTGACTCTCTGATTTTTGCTTCGTTTTCTCTAATAAGTTGCATTTGCTCTTGTTGCAAGTCTTGTTTTAATTGTTCCATAAGCATATGTCTTGCTTCATCTCGTGACATACCTGCAATTCTTTCGGTTTCTTCGATTTGTTTTGCAATTAAATCAGCAAGATAATCCTCTTTTTCTAGAAGTTCATCCATTTTTTTCTGAGCAGCATATTCTTTGTCTGTTGCTTCTTGAATTTTATCTTCTAGCATATCTTCTTTTTTGATAAGTTTTGACTCTTGTCTTTGCAAGTCTTGACGACGTTCACGGACTTCTTCGTCAAATTTTTCTCTTTCTGCGTGCAAAGCTTCTTTTGCGTGAATCATTGCTTCTTTTTTTAAGAGTGTTTCTTTTTCGTTATTTTCTTTTGAAAGCTTGTTGTAAAGCTCTTGCACGGTTTTTTTCTTTTGCCAAATTACGAAAGCAGTACCTGCTACGGCAATAAGGGCAATTATCAAAAGTGCAATTAATAAATACAGTGTGTCGATTGTCCTATACCTCGTTGTTCTATATATACACATACCTCAGTGCATTTGCACTGCGGTTAATTTTCTTTGAGTTAATTTATTTTATAAATTCATATAAATATAATTATTGTTTATTATTAAGCTAAGATAATAGTACCATATCTTTCCCTTTTTTGAAAGAAAAATCCTACTTAGGCATTAAAAAAACGAAACTTATTTTTATAAATTTCGTTTTTTTTAATTTTTATTCGTCGCTTAGGCTTAACACTGCCATAAATGCTTCTTGTGGAACTTCTACTCGGCCTACTGCTTTCATCCGTTTTTTACCTTTTTTCTGTTTTTCAAGAAGTTTTCGTTTTCTTGAAATGTCACCACCGTAGCATTTATCCAAAACGCTTTTTCTCAAGGCTTTAATATTTGTACGAGCAATAATTCTTCCTCCAACGGCTGCTTGAATTGGAACTTCAAACATTTGTCTTGGAATAATATCTTTCAATTTTGCGGTTAATTTTTGACCGACATAAAAAGCATTATCTTTGTGTACAATTGCACTGAGGGCGTCAACAACTTCACCTGCCAGCAATACATCAAGTTTTACCAAGTCTGAACGTTTGTATTCTTTGAATTCATAGTCCATACTTGCGTAACCTTTTGTTCTTGATTTTAGTTGATCATAAAAGTCAACGATTACTTCACTCAATGGCATTTCGTATTCAATATCTACACGAACTTTATCTATATAATTCATATTGATAAATATGCCGCGTTTTGTTTGGCACAAGTCCATCAATGTACCTACATAATCGTTTGGCGCAATTATGTTTACTTTTACATATGGTTCTTCAATAAATTCTCTGTATTGAGGGTCTGGTAGATTTGCAGGGTTGTCTATTTCAACGATTTCTCCATCTGTCTTGTGAACTTTGTATACTACAGACGGTGCTGTTGTGACCAATGAAAGGTCGTATTCCCTTTCCAATCTTTCTTGTGCAATTTCCATGTGCAACATACCCAAGAAGCCACATCTAAATCCAAAGCCCAAAGCTGATGATGTTTCAGGTTCAAATGTAATTGATGAGTCGTTGAGTTTTAATTTTTCAAGTGATTCTTTTAAGTCTTGGTAGTCTTCGTTATCAACTGGGTAAAGTCCAGAAAATACCACTGGTAAAGCTTCTTTGTAACCAGGTAATGGTTCATTTGCAGGTTTTTCTGTATGGGTAACTGTGTCACCAACAAATCTGGTTAGCTCTTTTATAGAACAAGCCATATATCCTACATCGCCGGTTCTCAATTCATTTACTGGTACTCTGTTTGGGTTAAGGTAACCAAGTTCGACAACTTCGTAGTTGTTGCCTGATGCCATAAACTTGATTTTGTCACCGACTTTTATATTTCCATCGACTATTTTGAAGAAGCAAAGTGTTCCCAAATATGGGTCATAAGCACTATCAAAAACCAATGCTCTGAGTGGTTTGTCAGAAGTATCTTTTGGTGGTGGAACAAATTTTACAATTGCTTCTAGTATGTCTTCAATACCGATACCCGCTTTTGCGCTAGCAGGTATTGCATGTTCTGCGTCGATACCAAGGATTTCTTCTACTTCATCTTTTACTCTATCAACATCAGCTGATGGTAGGTCAATTTTATTTATAACTGGGATAATTTCCAAATCTTGTTCTATTGCCAAGTAAGCGTTTGCAAGCGTTTGAGCTTCTACGCCTTGAGTTGAGTCAACAATTAGTAATGCACCTTCGCAAGCTGCAAGTGAACGTGATACTTCATAAGAAAAATCAACGTGCCCAGGGGTGTCAATTAAGTTTAGTTCGTATTCAATGCCATCTTTTGCTTTGTATTTCATTCTTGCGGCATTTAGTTTAATTGTGATACCACGTTCTCTCTCAATTTCCATTGAGTCAAGAAGTTGGTTTTGCATGTCACGAGCTTGCACCGTGCCAGTGTATTCCAAAAGTCTATCGGCAAGTGTTGATTTGCCGTGGTCTATGTGGGCGATGATGCAAAAGTTTCTTACGTTATTTATATTTCTAGAATTTGTCATGATTTCAGTATAATTAAAAAATATTTTTTTGTAAAAGACCCTGTTATCTTGTTATCTTTGAAGTTTGAAATTATTTTTTATGACATTGTTAAGAAATGTAAACCATTGAAAATCTTTATTTTATTGCGTTTTTCTTTTTTTAAATTTTTAGTTTTGGGGTGGTAAGCAATTTTG
>JAZSES010000060.1:0-3111 GCA_045531805.1 Candidatus Limenecus sp.
CATGGCTACGATCCGACTTTGTATTAATGATAAAAAGGCTCGTTTTTTAAAACGGGTGGAAGAAGAAGGAAACAACGAAATTGTTTTCAAAATATTTTTGAATCATTATGATGAAAAAACTAATGACGCTATTGCCGGGCGTGGTGCTTTTAGAAAAGCTGTTCATTCTATTACTTCATTGAATAAATATGGTTTCAATCCAATTCTTGTTGTGAAAACTAATGAAAATAAAGATGAGGTTAAAGCCGGTTTTGTTGAACTTGGCAAAAAATTTAAGTTTGAAACCGATGAGATAAATTTTTCTTTTATTCCTGACGAATCAACATTTGAACAAAACGGTTCATCAGATGTTATTTCTTCTGTTGTTGATTACGATTGTATGCATTCTAGAATTTTAGCAAAGTCTGGTGTATATAATTGTCCAATGCTGTTGAATGATTATAGAGGACGTTCAGGTGCTTCTTTAAAAGACTATAGTAATAAGTGCTATCTTGAAACAGAAAAGTGCAATTTATGCAAAATTAATGGTAATTCACTTTATATAAATAATTGGCAATAATAAAAATGAGGTTTGTATGATTATTACTTTGATAATCGTTGCAAAAAGTGCATTAATTTTAAACAAAATAAAAAGCAGGTCAAAAAACTTTTAAACCAAGCCAAAAACTTTTTTGTCACAACCCTGAAAAAGTGCCTGGATGTAATCTGACCCGCATTTATATAATACCCATATTGCTTTTTTTTTAAACAATATTATTAAAAAAACAAACAAAAAATACGCTTTATTTTTTTAGAATATAGCGTATTTTTTTATTCAATTCATAATTATTTATTTTAGTATTTCTTTGGCTATTAAATCACCCATTTGTGTTGTTCCAACGACATTATCGTTTTCAGTTGCAATATCAGGTGTTCTGTAACCTGATTTTAATACTGATTTAACAGCATTATCTATATCATTTGCTGCGTTTTCCATATTTAAGCTATATTTTAATAGCATTGAAGCAGATAGTATTGTCGCAATCGGGTTAACAATGTTTTTACCTTTTAAATCTGGAGCAGAACCGTGTATTGGTTCGTACATACCCAGCTTTGTGTCTGATAAGCTTGCGCTAGGAAGCATTCCTAGTGAACCAGAAAGCATTGATGCTTCGTCCGAAAGAATGTCGCCGAATATATTGCCAGTTGCAATTACGTCAAATTGTTTTGGATTTCTGATTAATTGCATTGCTGCATTATCAACATACATATGGGATAGTTCTACTTCAGGGTATTCATTTGATATTGTTGTGAATATTTCTCTCCATAGTCTTGAAACTTCAAGTACGTTTGCTTTGTCGACAGAACAAACTTTTTTGTTTCTTTTCATTGCCGTTTGGAAGGAAACATGTGCAATTCTTTTTATTTCATCTTCGTTGTATATCATATTATTGAAGCCAGTACGTTTGCCATTAATTGTTTCTAGACCTCTAGGTTGTCCGAAATATACATCTCCAGTAAGTTCTCGAACTATCATTATATTTACATCTTTTACGACTTCAGGCTTTAGTGTTGATGCGTGTAGTAATTCATCAAAGACAATAGCTGGTCTTAGATTCGCAAATAGGTTTAATTCTTTTCTTATTCCAAGCAATGCTTTTTCTGGGCGTAAATCAGATGGTAGTGTATCATATTTCCAGTCACCAACTGCGCCAAGATAGACAGCATCTGAGTTTTTTGCTATGTCAATGGTTGATTGAGGTAAAGGTTTTCCACAATCTTCATATGCACATCCGCCGATAAGCGCTTCTTCGAATTCAAATTCAATTTCGTTTGAATATTTTTGTTGAATTGCTTTTAGTATTTTTACGCCTTCACTAATCACGGCTGGTCCAATTCCGTCACCGCCAAGTAATGCTATATTGTATTTCATGTATTAAACTCCCATTTTTTTCTTAGTGTAGTTTATTAGTCCACCTTCTTGAATTAATTGTTGAATTTCGTGTGGAAAACTTTCGCATTTGTATTCTTTATTTTTGGTAACGTTTTTTACAATGCCATTTGTTAAATCAACTTCTATTTCATCGTTCTTTTCACATTCATCAGAAAGAGTTGGGTGTTCTAAAATTGGTAATCCAATGTTAATCGCATTTCTAAAAAATATTCGGGCAAATGATTTTGCAATTACAATGGAAATGCCGCTAGCTTTTATTGCAATGGGCGCATGTTCTCTTGAACTACCGCAACCAAAGTTTTCGCCAGCAATAATTATGTCACCTGTTTTTACGTTGTTTGCAAATGTTGCATCAATGTCCTCTAAACAGTGGTTAGCTAGTTCTTTTTCATCACTTGTGTTCAAGTAACGAGCTGGTATTATAACATCAGTATCTATATTGTCATCATATTTCCAACAATATCCTCTAAGTGGTGTATTCATAGTCAATCTCCGTTTACAAAAATTAAAATTTATACTATAAATAATACTATAAACTATTTGTTTTACGATATAAAAAAAAGAAGGAGATTAAGAATGAACTACTACATTGGCGAAGCAGCTGGAAAAGTTTACGAATTTTTGGCAGATCAAAAAAACAACGAAGCTACAATTTCTAAAATTCAAAAAGAATTAGATTTGAACGAAAACTTCGTTAACATGGGTATTGGTTGGTTGTCACACGAAGGCAAAGCTGATTTGTCTGGTAAAGGCGCTAGAACAAAAGTTAGACTTGTTGAAGAAGCTAGCAACTAGTTCTTGTTAAAAAGAAATTAGAAAGAGTGGACGAAATAGTCCACTCTTTTTTTTTCGTGATATTATATTTACTAATATGAGCTCAAACATTACATATCAAGACGTCGTTTCTCAAATAAAAGATAGGTTAGATATTTATGATGTAATCTCAAAACATGTGATTTTGAAAAAATCAGGTGCGAATTATTGGGGTTGCTGTCCTTTTCATAGTGAGAAAACACCTTCATTTTCTGTTAGTCCTGCAAAACAAATCTATAAATGTTTTGGTTGTGGAGAAGGTGGCGATGTTCTTAGTTTTTTGATGAAAATTAATAACCAATCCTTTCATGAGGTTGTAAGAGAACAGGCAGAAGCATTGGGTATTGAGTTGCCAGCTTCTTTTG
>JAZSES010000267.1:0-20479 GCA_045531805.1 Candidatus Limenecus sp.
GAGTAATTGCTGGCTGCGTTGAGCGTATTTTCGGACGGACGAAGTCCGGAAAGCGAAGATAACGAGCCGACTGAGCCAAAGGCTCAAAAGGCGAGACTATATGAGCGTAAAGAAAATACAAGAAGCCGGCAGCAATTGCGATACTAGATTAGATAAATTATAAGATTGAAAGTAAAATAATATAAAATTTTCATTTCTTATATATTGACATGTAAAATTTGCAGTGATACAATAAAAAAAATTTATGTTTTAGAATGTTCCAAGGTGCAAATCCTTACAGGGACAGGGAAACAGGTTTTTTAAAATTCAAGAAGAGATTAAAATAAAGGTAATAAAATGGCAGTTTCTGTAATTAAATCAACAGAGCCTAAAAACGTAAACATAATTACTGCAACAGCACTAGGTGCCGGTGCAGGTTTAGCCGTTCGTCAGTTTATGCCTGTAACAAAACTAGAAATAGACACAGTTCTTTTCGGAGAATCAGCAGCTATCAGAGAAGCAAGTATTAACCAAGCTCGCAAAAACACTATGAAAGAAATCTCAAAAATGCTTGCCCAAGACAAAGAAAATCCTGTTTACAAACTTTTCTTGGAAAGATTAAGAGCTTCTGCAGACTTTGCCAAAGCACAAGAAACAAACAATATCAAAGCCAAAAAAGTGGCAATAGAGATGGCAAAAAAGGCAAAAGAAAGTATTAAATCAGCACCCAATGTAGTTCGTTATGAATTTGATAAACTAACAAAAAAAGTTATAAATCAAGTAAAAGCAGCAAGAGTTGTTTCAGAAAACTCATTAAAATCTGCAGTAAAACAACAAAGACCAGTTAGTTCTTTTGTTCTTCCTGGTATGGCACTCAGTGCTCTTGGGACATATGTTTATAATGTAGTTGGCACAATAAGCCAAGATTAAGGGATTTGTTTAAAATACAAAAAAGAACACTTGATGGAGTGTTCTTTTTATTTATTTTCATTCTAATAACAAAGACTAACAACTACTTAATTTGCTAATTGTTCAAACTATGAATAGGTGCAGGAATTCTTCCACCTCTTTGAACAAAGTTTGTGCTAGAAAGTTTGCTCACACTCATGATAGGTGCTTCGCCTAACAATCCACCAAACACAACTTTTTCTCCCTCTTTTTTATTCGGAGCAGGGATTATTCTAACAGCCGTAGTCTTTTTGTTAATCATACCAATTGCCATTTCATCAGCAATAATTCCCGAAATTGTATCAGAAGAAGTATCTCCAGGAATAGCTATCATATCCAAACCAACTGAACAAACAGAAGTCATTGCTTCAAGCTTGTCAAAAGTTAAACAACCCCGTTCTGCAGCTTCTATCATGCCTGCATCTTCTGAAACTGGAATAAACGCACCTGACAACCCACCAACATGCGAACTTGCCATAATACCACCTTTTTTGACAGCATCATTGAGCATCGCCAAAGCAGCAGTAGTGCCGTGAGCACCAGCGTGTTCCAAACCCATTGCCTGAAATATTCCAGCCACACTATCACCTATCTCAGGAGTAGGAGCAAGTGAAAGGTCAATGATACCAAACGGTATTTGCATTCTCTGTGCCATCTCACGTCCGACTAACTCGCCTGTTGATGTAATTTTATAGGCAATTTGTTTAATTCTATTTGCCATTTCACTAAAATTTGCACCTTGAGGTAAAGCCTCAATAGCTGCACGAACAACACCAGGTCCAGATACACCAACATTCAAAGCACATTCAGGTTCGCCATATCCATGAAAAGCCCCTGCCATAAATGGATTATCTCCCGGAACATTACAAAAACAAACTAACTTTGCCGCACCAATTCCATCTCTGTCAGCAGTCAATTCAGCAGCCTTTTTAATAGTTTTACCCATTTTCAAAACTGCATTCATATTTATACCCGCCTTAGAACTTGCAACATTTACTGAAGAACAAATCCTTTCAGTCTGAGCCAAAGCTTCTGGTATACTTTCTATTAAAGCTTCATCACCTCTCGTACAACCTTTTTCGACCAAAGCACCAAAGCCACCAACAAAATTTACACCAACTTCCCTTGCTGCTTCATCCAAAACTTTTGCTAAATAAACATAATCATACTCTTTACAAGACTCACCAACCAGTGAAATCGGAGTAATCGAAATCCTTTTGTTGATAATAGGTATTGAGTATGCATCTTCAATTTCTTGCGCCATAGGTACAAGATTTTTTGCATATTTAATTATCTTGTTGTAAATCTTTTCTCCAACAACTTTCACATCACTATCGCAACAATCTCGCAAACTTAATGCCAAAGTAATTGTTCTAATATCCAAATGATGAACACGAATCATGTCGATTGTTTCTAATATAGATTCTGAATTTATATAACTCATCTTATTTTCTCAATTCTTCTTATGTATCTAATTAAATATTATGCATATTATCAAAAATTTGTTTCTTTTGAACCCAAACTTCCATACCCAAATCTTCTCCTGCTTTTTGAACAGCATCTTTAATCTCTTTGAAAGATTTATCAGAAGCAGAAATATCACCAAGTAAGAACATTACAAAATAATCCTGCATAATAGACTGTTTCATATCTTCAATGTTAACTTTATATTCAGCGAGAACGGTAGTAACCTTAGCTACAATACCAATTCTATCTACGCCTGAAATTGTAATGATAATTTTGTTCTCTGAACGATTTTCTTGCATAATTTTCTTTTCCTATAAATTTTAACAAGACAATTGTACAAGATTTAGAACATCAAGTCACCAGAAAAAAATTTTTTTTCAAACCCATTTTTATCTAATACAAGTAAGCTACCATTTTCATCAATACTTTTAACAAAATATTTTTCTCTTGTCGCTCCGTCTCTTTGTTGAATAGAAACTTCCTTGCCTAAAAATTCAATTCTTTTGAAATATTCATCTTTAAAATAGGGAAAACCAAAATCAACAACATTTTGATAATCTTTTTCAAATTCTTTTATCAAGTGCAACAAAAATTTTTGTTTATCAATATTTTTATTAATTTCCAAATTCAGAGAAGTTGCAGGCTTGTCGATAAGAGCTATTTCATCTTGTGACATATTCAGGTTTACGCCAATACCCAACACGACACCAACTACTTGGTTGTGTACTAGTTTTGATTCACAAAGAATACCACTTATCTTTTTACCATTAACCAAAACATCATTCGGCCATTTTATTGTTGCCTGAATGTCATAACTATCCAAAACTTTTGTCAAAACTACAGCCAAATACTGTGTAAAATTTGAAAGATAAGATTTGTTTTCTGGCTTCAAAACAAAAGAAAGATAAACGTTTTCCTCTGCACTAGAAAACCATTTTCGTTCAAAACGCCCTCTACCTTGCGTCTGTTCATCAGCAGAAATAACCGTAAAGTCATCCAGCTCTCCAAAATTTTCGAGAGCATAAGTGTTTGTAGAATTAATAGATTTTAAATACTTAATTTGCATTTTTTCTGAGCATTAAAACATTACCTTTGGAATCATAGCAAGCATTATCAATCCAATGCCCCATGAGTCTTTTATTTACATCATAAAGGTATTGTTCGTTTTTTGAAACTACAAAAGTTGCATTCTTAAAAGAACCATATCTGTTATAAGCAATCGAACGATGAGGATATTCATCATAAGGTTTGTTCAAAACATCAACCTTGAACAACTCACCATCTTCATCATAATAATAGTTGTGATAAGGATCTTGAGCATATCTAACACCATATGTTCCATCAGAAAACCACGCCAAATACCTGTTTGCAACTTTTGTTCTGCCTGCCTGTAAAGCATTATAATTTGCAATATAGTTGGGATCCGACCAATGTTCTACAAATTGATTTGGTGGCAACACAAAAACTACATTACTAAAAGTTTCTTCTCTAGCAATTTCTTCATTAATCTGTGCATTACCTTGCAAAATAAGGGCTGATGCGGGTAACGCCAGCAGTATAGTTAATAATACAAATAATATTTTCTTCATACGTAAATAATATAATAAAAATACTCCAAAAGTAATTTACCTTTGGAGTATTTATTCTAGTCTAAAATCTATTAAACTTTAGCTTTAGCAGATTCAACAATTACTGAAAAAGCTTCTGGTTCGTTAACAGCCATTTCAGCAAGCATTTTTCTGTTAACTTGAATATCAGCTTTTTTCAATGCGTTCATGAATTTAGAATAGCTCAAGCCGTGTTGTCTAACAGCTGCATTAATTCTAACAATCCACAAACGACGCATTGTTCTTTTTTTGTTGCGTCTATCTCTGTATTGGTATTTAAGTTTTTTCATTACTGCAGTATTTGCAACTTTGAAAATTCTGCTTCTAGCACCAATAAAGCCTTTAGCTAATTTTAATATTTTTTTATGTCTTTTTCTCAAGACGTTTCCGCGTTTTACTCTCATTGTTCAGACCCTTCCTTATCTTGAATACTTCATGTACGGTAATTCTTTTGAAATCAAATCCAAATGTGTTTCAGAAACCTCAACCATACCTGTCAATCTTCTTTTTCTGCTAACAGATTTGTGTTGAAGTAAGTGTTTTTTACCAGCACTTCTTCTCAAGATTTTGCCAGAAGCAGTCACTTTGTAGCGTTTTGCTGCTGCGCGGTGTGTTTTCATCTTTGGCATAGTTTTCTCCTTTCGTGGTGCTTACGGGTGTTTCCACTTTGTGCCGCAGCCCCTATGTTATCTAACCGAGGTCATATCTCTGACCTCACAGATTCCATGTGACATGCCGTCCACATGATATCTATCGTACATCAATTCTAGTCCACTCAAGAAATCCATGCAAGACCCCAAGCGGATTTTAGACTATAAGAATTAAGTTATGTTAACTGTATAAAATCAATTATTCATCTTTTCCGCAGCAGTTTTTGTATTTTTTGCCACTACCACAAGGGCATTGTTCATTTCTACCTATTTTTTCTCCGTTTTGGATTGGAGAGTTAGAAACGTTCTCTTCCTCTTCTGATGGAGCAACAAAACTTTCTGCAGCTTGAGAAAGTTGAGTATGGATTACATCATCATCTCTTCTATTTACAATTTGCACACCGAAACGAGTTCTGAACAAATATTTTACAGTCTCGCTTTGGATTTCATACATCATGTTATTAAACAAGTCATATGCTTCTTTTTTGTACTCAATAAGCGGGTCTTTTTGACCATAAGCACGCAAACCAATACCATCTCTGAGCATGTCAATATTATGCAAATGGTCAATCCATTTGTTGTCAACAACTCTCAAAAGAATATCTTTTTCAATAGTTCTCATAACATTTGTATGAGAGAATGGTTTTTCAGGCTCGAACACATCATCATACTGTTGTTGAATATTGTTGTAAAAAGCAATCGTTTCTTCCTCGTGCTCTCTATACGCCTCAATAGCAAGCTTTTTAAACTTCTCAAAAATAGATTCATAGTTCAAACCTTGAACATCTTTAACTTCTAGATATGAAAGTTGTGGAACAAGTGAATGAACCTCTCTTATCATACCGAGCAAGTCCTCATAAATATATTCCTGAGGATTTTGTCCTGGAGCAATATAACTCTTGATAATTCTATCCATTTCTTTTTCGACCATATAATAAATATCAGGAGTTAAATCTTCACCTTTAAGAACTCTGCGTCTTTGATTATAGAATTTTTCCCTTTGAATATTCATCACATCATCATACTCAAGTACGCTTTTTCTAATATCAAAGTGATAAGTTTCTACTTTTCTTTGTGACGCTTGGATTTGTCGTGTAATAAGCTTGGACTCAATAGCCATATCTTCTTCAACATTCAAAGTGTTCATCAAATTGATAATATGTTGACCGCCAAAAATCCTCATCAAATCATCTTCTAGTGACAAGAAAAATTTTGTAGACCCTGGGTCACCCTGCCTAGCAGCACGACCTCTCAACTGGTTATCAATACGACGAGATTCATGTCTTTCCGTACCAATTACATGTAAACCACCAGCTTCAACAACTTTTCCGTGTTCTACTTCAGTGATTGCTTTTGCCTCTTTCAAAGCAGTTTCTTTTTCGGCTTCATAATTTGGATGATTAATATCAATGCCTTTTTGATCAAGCATATCTTTTGCCAAATACTCAGCGTTACCACCAAGAAGAATGTCCGTACCTCGACCAGCCATGTTTGTAGCAATTGTAACTGCTCCAAAACGTCCTGCTTGAGCAATAATGTAAGCTTCCTTTTCATGATGTTTTGCGTTCAAAACATTATGTTTAATTCCCCGTTTCTTCAACAACTCTGACAAATACTCAGATTTATCAATACTAATAGTACCAACCAAAACAGGTCTGCCCAACTCATGCATTTTGGCAATTTCTTCAACTACTGCCAAATACTTTTGCACTTGAGATTTGTAAACAACATCAGGCATATTAATTCTAATATCAGGTCTATTTGTAGGAATAGTAGTAACTTCCAAGTTATAAATCTTACCAAATTCAGCTTCCTCAGTCATAGCAGTACCTGTCATACCAGCAAGCTTTGGATACAAACGGAATAGATTTTGGAAAGTAATACTAGCAAGAGTTTGTGTTTCATCTTGAATTTGCACACCCTCTTTTGCTTCAACAGCTTGATGTAAACCGTCTGACCAACGACGTCCATCCATCAAACGTCCAGTAAATTCATCAACAATAACAACTTCACCATTTTTGATTACATAATCAGTATCTTTTTGGTAAAGCTCTTTGGCTTTCAATGCTTGTAACAAGTGATGAGCGTATTGAGTTTGCACATCAAACAAATCTTCAATGCCCAAAATTTCTTGCGCTTTATCGATACCTTCTTCAGAAAGGATAACGTTTTTGTTCTTCTCATCAACTTCATAGTCAGTATCTTTTTTCAACTGGGGAGCTACTTTCGCCATAGTTACATAAAGCTGAGCAGACTGTTCCAACCTACCAGAGATAATCAATGGAGTTCTCGCTTCGTCAATCAAAATAGAATCGACTTCATCGATAATCGCATAGTTATAAGGACGTTGAACCAACATGTCCAAACTACCAGCCATATTATCTCTCAAATAATCAAAACCAAACTCATTGTTTGTACCATATGTAATATCACAAGCATAAGCAGCTTTTTTACGTTCAAATTCGTCCGCATCACGATTGTTTGAAAGAATTACACCAACGGTAAGTCCCAAAAATCTGTAAATTCTACCCATCCACTCACTATCACGCTTTGCAAGATAGTCATTTACTGTAATTACATGCACACCTTTACCAGTCAAAGCATTCAAATAAGCTGGCAAAGTAGCAACCAAAGTTTTACCTTCACCAGTTCTCATCTCTGCAATATGACCATTATGCAAGAAAATACCGCCAAGCATCTGCACATCAAAGTGACGCATGTTCAAAACACGTTTACCAGCTTCTCTTACAACAGCAAATGCTTCAGGCAAAATTTTATCCAAAGCTTTTTTCTCTAAAGCTCTATCCTTTTTCAAGTCAGAAGAAGTTTCTCTTTTTGATAAAAACTCTTTAAACTCTTGAGTTTTTGCCCTCAACTCATCATCAGTAAGCTTTTCTATTTCTGGCTCAAGCTTGTTTATATGCTCAACAATAGGCAACATATTTTTTACTTTTTTATCATTTGGGTCACCCAAAAATTTTAGCAACAAATTTATCATTATATAAAATTTCCCCTAAGTCTTCTAATTAATACATTCAATTCTACCACGCACACAACAAAAATAATATAGAGCAATAAGGATTAAGCCAATTAGCTAACAATTTATTACAACAATCTTTAAATTTCTTAAATAAAAAACACCAAAACATATTGTAGAAATTAGTTTATTGTATAATGCATGTATAAAATAATAAAGGAAGAGGTTTTATGAAAAAGTTTTTATCAGCAGTTTTTTGTGTAGGCCTGATAATGGCAATGGGTTCATCAGTTTGCGCAAAAACAAAAAAACAATATAACGTTAACAACTTTAAGTCATCACCTGTAAAAGATGCTGAGTATTATTACTTCAACGGCAATGACTATGATAGAAAAAACAACAGGCTTGGTGCTACTGGCGAATATACAAAAGCTTTAAACTTGGATAGTGATTGTGACAAAGCAAGAATTTCTAGAGCAACTTTTTTATACTTTGAAGGTTGCTACGATAAAGCACTTGAAGACTTCAACTATTTTTACGAACACCCTAGTTATGGTGCAACCGTTTTTTATGAATATCGCATTGATAGCAAATTAAAACTTGGTATGGTAGAAGAAGCTTTAGATGATATGTATGAAGTTATTATTGCATACGGTGGACACGCAAAATTATTGCAACAAATGATTGATATAGTAAAACAACGTCCTGAATTGCAATACAAGCTTACTCCACAAGCACATCAAGCTATAATTGCGAATTATGAATCACAAGCTAGAGCTCTTAGAGATTATGCTCAAGTTTTTGCTAGTGACAAATATGGTATGAAAAACTCTAACTACTACAACTTTTTTATTGGAACAGCTAGAGCACTTGACCCGTATGTTTGCTTGTATGTAGACTCACCTACAGCACACCTTTACAGAAAATCAAATTACGGTGATGTTGTAGAAACAATACAAGAACAAAAATAACACTCAGACTATAAAAGCTGTAGTAACAATATTAAATTAAAGAACAAAAAAGAACTTGCTAAATTAACGCAAGTTCTTTTTTATTGGCAATTTTCCCAACGAAAAATACTTTATATAAATGGAGGATATTTATGCCCGATAAGGACAATGAGTTAAAAAAATTTCTAAAATCTGTATCATCAGGTGATACGGAAAAAGTTATTCTCAAATCTGCAGAACAAGAATTTTCTACAGAATATAAAATAGTGAAAGAAACTGGTGAAAAACTTCTAAAAAGATTAGAAAATGAAGTAAAAGATGCTCTCACTTCTGAAAAAGAAATACCATCACCGCCACAAAATCAAATTCCTAGACTAAATATTGAAAGGCTGGAAAATAATTTAAAAGAAACAACCGTGAATGCTGGTTCTACCGTAATGACACCACATACACCTGTAACAAAAAAAGATTCTCATTTTTTTGACGATGTCAAATATGATATAGGTATTACAAACATTGAAGCAAGAAAAAAAATAGGGAAATCATCTTCAATTAGTACCGATATAGACTTTTTTGATAAAACTGCAACTCTAAATTATCAAAAAAAAGGAAATAATGAAAATACAATAATATCAGCAGGAGCTGGTTACAATCCATTCAAACAACGTGTGAAATTTGATGTCAGATACACTATGCCAAATCAAAGTATACGTGGCAAAATATATCTACAAAAAAACAATTCTGGTATGAATATCTCTTATGGCAAAAAAATTGCAAAAGACCACACACTAAATGCAAAAGCTGCCGTATTCGAAAAAGATGCTGCATTTGAAATTGAACTTAAAAAGAAAGTAAAAAAAACAGACATAGCAATAGGTGCTGGTGGTTATACAAACTACCCATCACATATAATTTACACATACGCACGCATTGGATTTTAGAATTTTATTGCAAAAACTTTGGCAATATTTCAGATAGAAATTCATTGACATTTTCAACAATTGGCGAATTTTTTTTGACAGGTTTTACATCATACTCTTCTTCAGAGTGTGTAAAATAAACATCACCATCTTTTGAAACTACAGCTTTTCTAAGCTCCAATTTTTGGTCTCGTTCTGCAACGACCAAATCTCTATCCCAAGCACTAATACCTGCATAACATTTTTTGTCACTAGTTTTTAAATTAAAATTCCTACCAGCTGGAATCATATAAAGACAATCACCAACTGGTATACCATTTTCTTTTAAAGAATCCATTTTCTCTCTAAATTGAGCAACCAACTGTTGATTTTTTTCGTCTAATACTTTATCCCCAAATTTCGGTGTGGCATTTTTGTAAGTATAATTTTTAAAATTTCCATTTATTTTCATCATTCTATAACCATAACACAGACATAAAAAGCATAAAAGTTTTTGAGCAATTTTGAGTTACAAAATGTTTTTATATAAGTAAGGTTAGTTTACTTATAAGGCATTTTTATGAGTTTAGTAAATCTCACAAGTAAAATTTTTTCAAGTAAAATAATTGGTGCTAAAGTTCTTAATGCTGCTAAAACTGTACCAACAAAAAAATATGCATTACTTGAAAAAACAGAAAAATTGCCTATAGCAAACTACCCAAAAGACAAATGGGTCTTCCCAGAAGCTGCCGATACTTTCAATATCGTAAAAGTTGGAAAAACAAATGATCCAAATTATTTTAAAGAAATAACAAACTTTTACAACAAAGAAGGAAAACTTGTCAAAAGATGTACAAAAGGTTCAGATATAAATAATCAAACAAAGGACTATGAGTACGATTTTTATTGCCTTGTAAATGAACCCAACCCCAATATATATGGAGCTGAAACAAGAAAAGTTACGACTCAAGAATATGTAATTACACCAGAACTTAAAAAATTAAAAAAAACTCACCCAGAAATGTCGCAGTATATTTATGGAGAATGGAGAACAAAATCACAAGAGCTTCAAGCCGTTTCTAAACTATACAAAGGTGACTATACTCGTTATCCTAAAAAACTAACTGTAATAAAAAATACATTCAACCAAGATATTCCTGATAGAATGACAGCCGAAATGGTTGAATACCCATTTACAAGAGGCTATGAACCCCAAAACACCAAGAAAATACTAGGGTTAGAACTAGAGATAAAAAACGATATTCCACATATTATCGGCACAAACCAAACAACAAATGTAAAAATTCCAACAAATGATAAATTTTTGCCATTTCGGCTATATGTAGACAGAGAAGCGCAACAAGTTGCTTTAACAAGATATTTCCTCAAAAAAAGAGGGTTAGAAAATCTAAACATAAGAATAGAAACAAATTCAAAAGCAGTAGCAGAAAATGCAGCTGCACATTTTTCATCAATAAATGGAACAATAGCTTATAAAAAAATAAGTAAATATTCTCCTCAAGTCGGTACTGTTTCTCATGAAGCTGAACATGCTTATCAACACTCACTAATTGGACGTATTGGCAAAGCTAAAACAGAATATGAAAAAAAATGTGCCAAACTTTTACCAGAAATAAAATCAGAAACCCTAAAAAAAGAAGCTCTTGAATATGCAGAAGCTAATGAAAAATATCCAATACTAAGTAATACAGAAGACTTATCCAAAAACAAAGACTACTATGACAACTTATTGGAAATTAAAGCTAGAGAAGCTGGAAAATTGGCAGAAGATGAATACAATACAGGAAAAAAATTTCTTACTGACCAATTCAAATATGCACTAGATGGGAATGTATTGTAAGAAAACGGCTTGCTATTCGCAAACCGTTTCTCGTAAACTACTCTACAAAACACTTTTTTAATAACTACTTCAAATTATCAATCAACTCTTGAATAGCATTGATTTGAGCAGTCAATTCATCTGCACGAGCTTGTGTCTGTTCGATAAGTTCTTTTGGTGCTTTATCAACAAAGTTTTTGTTTTTAAGTCTACCAGTAAGACCCATTCTCTCTTTATCAAGTTTTTCAATTTTCTTGTTTTGTCTCGCAATTTCTTCATCCAAATCAATCAAACCTTCCAAAGGAATGATTATTTTTGAATTGCCAACAACTGCAGAAGCTGATTTTGGTGGAACAGGAGCGTTTTCTTTTTCAAAAGAAACATTCTCAACCCTAGCCAATCTTTGAAGGTAAGAAACAACAGCCTCAAATACAGGTTTTTCTTTTTCAGTTGGTCTAATCTCAATATCCATTTTTGTAGAAAGTGGAATATTCAAACTTTGACGCACATTTCTCAAAGATTTGATAGTTTCAAAAACTAGTTCCATTTCAATATTTTCTTTTTCAAAGACAAACTCTTTTTTGAATGTAGGATATTCCGCTCTAATAATTCCAACAGTTTCTTTTTCTTGTGGAATTAATTGCCAAATAGCCTCAGTGATATGTGGCATAATTGGATGTAACATTCTCAATGCCATATCAAGCACATATCTCAAAACTCTTTGAGTATTAACTTTTTGAGCTTCATCTTGAAGTTGAATTTTGGCGATTTCAACATACCAATCACAATATTGATTCCAGAAGAAATCGTACAACACATGTGCAGTTTCACCAATTCTGTACGTTTTGATGTTTTCATTAACAAGTTTTGCAGTTTCATTCAACTTGTTCAAAATCCATCTATCAGCAATTGTCAAATTATCCAAATCAATTGACTTTTCATCAACACCTTCAAGGTTCATAAGCACAAAGCGTGAAGCATTCCAGATTTTGTTTGCAAAATTTCTACCATACTCGAATTTTTCATCAGCAACTTTAATATCCTGACCACCATATGTACACATAGAAGTCATTGTAAATCTCAATGCATCACAACCATATTTGTCAATAATAGTAACAGGGTCAATTGTGTTACCTTTAGATTTTGACATTTTTTGACCTTTTTCATCACGAATTAAACCGTGGATATAAACCGTTGAAAATGGTGCTTTGCCAGTAAATTCATACCCCATTGTAATCATTCTTGCAACCCAGAAGAAAATAATATCAAATCCGGTAACAAGAGTTGTTGTTGGGTAGAATTTTTTGAAATCAGCCGACTCAGTATTTGGCCAACCCAAAGTAGAGAACGGCCACAAACCTGATGAAAACCAAGTATCAAGCACATCTGTATCTTGTGTATAATTTTTGGGGTCTGGATTTTCTTTAGCAACAACCATTTCACCTGTTTGGTTATAATAATATGCTGGAATTTGGTGTCCCCACCATAATTGACGAGAAATACACCAGTCACGGATGTTTTCCATCCAGCCCAAATAGTTTTTCTCCCATTTTTCAGGAACAAATTTTATCTCACCAGTTTTTACAGCTTGAATAGCTTTTTCAGCCAAAGGTTTCATTTTCACAAACCATTGTTCAGAAAGCAACGGCTCAATTGTTGTGTGACATCTTTGACATTTACCAACGTTATGTTCAAGATCTGTAATTTTAATCAAATCATTGTGATAACGTAGCATTGCAACAGTTTTTTCACGAGCCTCTTCTCTTGTCAAACCATGCAACTCCTCAGGAACTTCTGCACAAGCTTTCATTTTACCTTCACCATCAATAACCCAAATAGGTTTAAGGTTATGACGTTTACCAATTTCATAATCGTTAGGGTCGTGTGCAGGAGTAATTTTTAGCGCACCTGTACCAAATTTTTTGTCTACATAATCATCACCAATGATTGGAATTTCTCTACCTGTAAGAGGTAGTACAACCGTTTTACCAATCAAATCTTTGTATTTGTAATCTGTCGGATTAACAGCAATTGCAGCATCACCAAACATTGTTTCAGGTCTTGTTGTGGCAATAACAATAGCGCCGGGTTCATCTTTCAATGAATAACTAATTTCCCAAAGATGGCTTGCCTCTGTTTCATATTCAGTTTCAACATCAGAAATAGCAGACTGACAACGAGGACACCAGTTTACAATATAAGATCCTTTGTAAATAAGTCCTTTTTCGTACAACTTTACAAAAACTTCTTTTACGGCATCTGAACAACCTTTATCAAGAGTAAATCTTTCTCTTGTTCTGTCAAAAGAAGCGCCCAAACGTTTACATTGGTCAAGAATAGCGCTTTTATGTTCATTCGCCCAGTCCCAAGTTCTAGCCAAGAATTTTTCTCTACCCAACTCATGGCGGTTTGTACCTTCACCACGAAGTTGCTTTTCAACAACGTTTTGAGTAGCAATACCAGCATGGTCAGTACCAGGAACCCACAAAGTTTCATAACCAGACATTCTATGATAACGAACCAAAATATCTTGCAAAGTTTCATCAATTGCATGTCCCATATGTAGCACACCAGTAACATTTGGTGGAGGAATTACAATTGAAAAATGTTGTTTTGATGAAGTTTCGTCAGCTTTAAAGCATTCATTGTCTTCCCAAAATTTATAAATTCTATCTTCAGTCGCTTTTGCATCGTATGTTGTAGGCAATTCGCTAAAATTTACAGTCTTTGTGTTATCCATTACCCTTGACCTCTCTAATATTTTCTTGATTTTAAAATAGCACAAATAAACTCAAATAGCGAACATAAGCCATTTAAATTTGTCACCATTTTAAATACATTAGTAAAATTACAAATACAAAACTAGATATAATCTTTCAAAACTGAACACAATTCTTGCACTTCCAACTCATCCAACTCTACCAGTGGACGACGTACATAGTTCCCAATCATACCCATTTGTTTTAAACACTCTTTAACAGGTATTGGATTAGGCGCCATAAAGATTTTTTTGAACAAAGGATACAACTGCAAATGCAATTCAGTAGCCTCTTTAACTTTACCTTTTTTAAAATCACTCAACATTTGTTTCATCTGTTTACCAACAACATGCGATGCAACAGAAATTACACCATAAGCACCAACAGAAACCATTGGCAAAGTAAGACTATCATCACCTGAATAAATTACAAAATCATTAGGACAAAGTCTTCTTGTTTCAGTAATAACATCCATATCTGCCAAACTTTGTTTTACTGCAAAAATATTTTTATGACGTTTTGCAAGTTCAGCAATTGTTTCAGGCTTCATCGTTATACCTGTTCTACCGGGGATGTTGTACAAAAGAATAGGCAAATCAGTAGATTCTGCAATTGCGCCAAAATGTTCCAACAAGCCTTTTTGTGTAGGTTTATTGTAATAAGGAACAACAGACAAAACCGCATCTGCACCACACTGTTTTGCGTTATTCGTTGCCATAACAGCCGTTTCTGTACAGTTTGAACCAGCACCCATTAGCAACTTGCATCTACCATTTGCAACTTTTTTTACAAAGCTAAAAATCTCAACTTCTTCATCGTGAGTAAGTGTAGGTGACTCACCAGTTGTACCAGCTACTAAAATTGCATCACTACCAGTTTCAATAAGGTGATTAACCAACTTTTCCAGAGCTTTATAGTCCACTTTTCTATTTTCATCCATGGGGGTAATCATTGCTGTAATAATTTCGCCAGCATCAAATCGCATAACCATAAAACTCTCCTTAAAGTCTTAACTATATTCCTAAAATCAGTATAATTTATTGAACAATCCAATTCAACATTTTAAACAAATCTAGACTAATTCTCCACGCAAGTGCCAAGTACTTGCTGACGTAATTTTTACATCAACAAACTCACCAACAAGCACTTTTTCGCCCTTAAAATGAACTATTTTATTATTTTCAGCACGTCCAGCAAGAATGATATCACCGTCTTTTTCTTCATACGACTCAACCAAAATCTCTTGAACTCTGCCTACAAATTTTTCATTTGAACGTAAACAAGCCTCTCTATTTTTTTCATTCAATCTAGCCAAGCGTTCAAACTTTGTTTCTTCATCAATGAACAAATCTGTCCATCTTGCAGCTTTTGTTTTTACTCTAGGTGAATAAGCTGCAGTATTTGAATAATCCAATTCAAACTCGTCAATCGCACTCATAGTGTCGCAGAATTGTTCCTCTGTTTCCCCAGGAAAACCTGCAATAAAATCAGAAGTAATTGCAACATTTTTAAAAGCATTTCGTATTTTTTTGACAATAACACCGTATTCCTCACGATTGTATCGTCTATTCATAGCTTTCAAAACATCTGAATTTCCTGACTGCATTGGAATATGGAAAAATTCACAAACTTTTTCACATTCCTTTACTGCCTCAATCAAATCATCTGTGATGTCAGTTGGATAAGAAGTTACAAAACGAATTCTAAACTTACCATCAATTTTATTCAAATCTCTCAAAAGATTGGCCAATGTAACTTCTCGCCCATCATAATCTCTGTTTGCATCAAGATGTTTACCATAACTATCTACATTTTGCCCTAGCAAAGTGATTTCTTTAAAGCCTTCAGCAATAGCTTTTTTTGCTTCTGCAAGAATTTCTGCAGGCTTGCGACTTCTTTCTCTACCTCTTGTAAAAGGTACTATGCAATATGTACAAAAATTGTCACAACCTTCCATAATAGGAATCCAAGCATTCAAACTTTTTGCCCTTTTAATTTCATATTTGGCCTCTTCTTCACCGTCAGTAAATTTATGAGGTATTTCACTGGTCGCACAAACTCTTTCACCCTCATTGATTCTTCTAATTAAATCAGGTAATTCATAAACATTGTTTGTACCAAAAACCAAATCAATGTACGGAAATCTTTTCAAAAGTTTTTCTTTATCTTGTTGCGCTACACAACCACAAAAAGCAATTTTTATTTCTTTAAACGGCTTACCTTGCAACTCTTTTTGACGCTCTTCACCCTTCCATTTGCCCCAAACACCAACAGCACTATATGCTTTGTCTGCAGAAAGTTGACGAATAGAACAAGTGTTAACTATCAGTAAATTTGCTTCTTTGGGGTCCTCAGTTTCTTCGTATCCAAAGTGTGACAACATTCCAACAATACGCTCTGTATCAGACTTATTCATCTGACAACCCATTGTTTCAACATAAACTTTTTTTATAAATTTTTCTTTTTCCATAACATCTCTAATCTAATAAATTGCGAACTAAGAATAATTCTAACTAAAATAAAAAGCGATTTCTGTAACAAATCCTTAACATTCTTAAATTACATGAGCAATAAAAATCATTCATATGCTTTTAAGTTGTTACAAAAAAGTATTGAAAGGAATTAATCTATGTTTCAAGTTACAAGAATTGCCACAAGTTTAACAAATACAGCTCGTAAAGCAGTAAATAATGTAGGAAAAGGTCGCATTAAATTAGAACAAGCAAGCGACTCTTTCAAAAAATTTCATTCTGATAACCTAAAAGGTGGCGAATATGTAAAAAATATTTTTAAGCGTGGCATTACTTGGGTAAAAGAATTTATCAAAAACTACAAAGAAATTGCAACTCAATTGAAAGAAACATTAAAAAGACAAAAAGAAGAATTGGGTGAAAAATTCACAAAAGTAACAAAAAAAGAAACTGTACAAGCATTCTTCAATAGCTTCAAAGAAAGATTAGATGGCATTAAAGACGAAATGGCAAAACTAATAGAAGCTGGTAAAGAAACCGTTGAAAAAAAAGTTAAAAAAGGCCAAAAATAATAAATTTTCTTATAAAAGATAAAATAAAAAGAGGTTAGAAAAATCTAACCTCTTTTTTAAATTTATAACGTCATAGACAATTAACAATTTTCCGAATTTTCATCGTCATCATGGTGAGCAATTCTGCTATCTTCCACCCTTTTCATGATTTCTACGAATTCCTCTTCGTCAAGAGTTTCTTTTTCAAGAAGTTCTCTAGACAATGTTTCTAACATATCACGATTGCCCAAAAGAAGTTCCTTAGCCAAGTTGTATCTTTCATCAACAATCTTTTTGACTTCTCTATCAATATCTGCAGCGATTTCTTCTGAGTAATCTCTAGAATGTCCAAAATCTCTACCCATGAAAACGTGCTCTTCACTTTTACCATATGCCATATTACCCATTTTAAATGACATACCATAAGTTGTTACCATGTTTCTTGCAGTTGCAGTAACTTTTTCCAAATCATTTTGCGCACCTGTCGTAATTGAATCAGGGCCATAAACGATTTCTTCTGCTACTCGACCACCCAAAAGCATTGTAATTCTATCCAGCAATTGAGATTTCTTCAATGTCAAATGATCTTTTTCAGGCAATGTCATAGTAACACCCAAAGCCATACCTCTTGGAATGATAGAAACTTTGTGTAGCGGATCTGTATTTTTCAAAAGCTTTGCCAACAATGCATGACCAACTTCGTGATATGCAGTGTTTTCTTTTTCTTCATCAGAGATAATTCTACTTTTCTTCTCTGGACCAGCAATAACTTTGTCAATTGCCTCTTCTACATCTTCCATGTAAATTTGGTCTTTGTTATTTCTTGCCGCCAATAAAGCAGCTTCGTTCAACATATTTTGCAAGTCAGCACCTGTAAAACCAGGGGTTCTTTTTGCAAGAATTTTCAAATCAACTTCATCAGAAAGTGGTTTATTTTTTGCATGAACATTTAAAATTTGCTCACGACCCAAAATGTCAGGTCTATGAACAACAATTTGTCTATCAAAACGGCCTGGTCTAAGCAATGCATTATCCAAGATATCAGGTCTGTTTGTTGCCGCAATTACAATGATATTTGTATTTTCATCAAATCCATCCATTTCAACTAGCAATTGGTTAAGAGTTTGTTCTCTTTCATCATGACCACCGCCCATGCCTGCGCCTCTTTGACGACCTACGGCATCAATTTCATCAATGAAAATAATACAAGGTTGATGTTTTTTGGCTTGTTCAAACAAATCTCTAACACGAGAAGCACCAACACCAACAAACATTTCAACAAAATCAGAACCACTGATTGAAAAGAATGGAACACCAGCTTCTCCAGCTACGGCTTTTGCCATAAGAGTTTTACCTGTACCAGGTACACCAACAAGCAATACACCTTTAGGAATTTTTGCTCCCAATTTAATGTATTTTTCACCATTTTTAAGAAAATCAACAATTTCCTCTAGCTCTTGTTTTTCTTCATCAATACCAGCTACATCTTTGAAAGTAACTTTCACTTTGCTATCAAGCATAAGTTTTGCTTTGCTTTTTCCAAAAGACATTGCTTGAGAGCCGCCAGATTGCAATGTTTTTGCCATCAAAATAATGAAACCTATAATCAACAAAAATGGCAATAATGCAGAAAGTATTGCAAGAATTTGTGGTGAATCGCTAGGTTTTTTCACACTAACATCAACACCCTTTTCTTCCATTTTTGTATAGAATGATGCATCATTCATTGGCACCATTACTCTATACAAAAGTTCAGGTGCTTTCTTTTGTCCTTCAACTGTTACCGAATTGTTTTTTGGTTTTGCAGTAACAGTATCTTTGTCGATTTGAACAGAAGAAATTTCACCATTTGCCACTTTGCCCAAGAACTGAGAATAAGAAATATCCTGAGTGCTTGTAGTTTGGTTAGGGAAAAGCATTGCCCCCAAGCTGAGTGTCAAAAGGATTACTACTATCCAAATACCTACTGATTGGCTTTTGTTCATTTTTATTCCTCTAAACTAATAATTATCGCTGTCACTGAATTATAACACGTTTTGTAAACTTATGTAAATTATAACTCAAAAATCCTAAAGATTGTACCAAATATGCCGATATAAATAGTACAAGCAATAAAGGGGTTAAAGCGTAAATGAGTCTTGGCATCACATTAAACACAAACAGAAATTATATCGACGTTTCTTCAGTAAATGAAGTTGCAAAACAAATATTTACTAAAGCAGAAACAAAATCAGTTGATGTAAATACAGTAGATTTATCAAAATTCAGAAGACCTGAAGTTGGTATTGATTTGTATAGCCAAAGAACAAATCTTGACACTTCTAGACAAATCGCTATCAGAAACGCTGGGTTAGATATCCAATTAAACGAAAACTTCATCGCTAACGTACAATACCTCAATACAATGGCAGCACAAGGCGCAACAAAAGTTGCTAAAAATGTTGAAGGAAAATTGATTGCTCCAGTAGCTGAAGGCGAAAAATCTGAAATTAAAAACATCTTCACTCTTCCAGGTAACATTGAACTTACAAATTCTAAAAACCTAGACAAAGATAGAAGAGGCTCAAATCCTTTCTCTTTCTTTGCTATGAATACAAACAAAGGCAAAGAAAAACAAGAAGAAAAGATTGTAAATATTTTTGCATAATTCCCCTCTAATAAATAGTTATTGCTTTAGATGAGTTTAGACTCATCTTTTTTTTGTAGAGTTATTCATAAAAAAATTTATTCAACAATAACTTCACCTTGACGTAAAACTTTTATTTCATCATTCAAAGCCAAAGCAACAGTTGAAGCTTTACCTTGACAAGCAAAACCATAATCTTCAAAAACATAATCAACTTGAGCACCAACATTTTTCAGTGCTTCATCATACGTCAAAGCAGGCTCTTGTCCAGATAAGTTGGCACTAGTTGTAGCCAAAACTTTTCCATCAATATTTTTGCAAAGTTCCTGAAAAACAGGATTGTTAGGAACTCTAATACCAACTGTATTTTGATTTGATGTCACAAAATCAGGAGTCAAATCAGATTTTTCAAATATCAATGTCAAAGCTCCAGGAAAAAACTTATCCATTAAAGATTTTGCATTAGGAGAAATATTTTTTACATAAGGCAAAAGATTTTCAACACTATTAGACATCAAAATCAAAGGTTTTGAACGGTCACGATTTTTTAATTCATAGATATTTTCTACACCTTTTTCACTGTTAGGCAAACAGCCAACACCCCACACAGTATCAGTTACAAACGATACAACTCCACCGTTTGCAAGTTTTTCATTAAGTCTTTTTGAAAACATATTATCGCTGAAAATATCCATAATTACTTACCTTTACCAACAAACTTTCCTTTTAATCGTTCAAAGTCGGAGGCCAAGCGG
>JAZSES010000348.1:0-4126 GCA_045531805.1 Candidatus Limenecus sp.
CATTTTTTATCATCTATTTTTACATATGGATGTATAATTTTTCTATAAATCTTCATAACGTATTACCTGACCGATATTTTAATCTACTGTTTCTTCTTTTAAGAAGAACAGGAATTCATTGTCCTTTCCAGAGGAGTAAGATGTCCCAAAGCTATCTTCAATTTTTCTCATATGAGGATAAGCTTTACGAATTTTTTCTTCAGCCTTTTTCTTGTTACTGGCAACGCCAAAATAGGTTTCTTCCTGAAGCGGACGAGCTTTTGTAATAATGATAACAGTATTTGTATTAGCCATAATTAGTTCTCCTTTGCATTTAAAATTGTGTTGATAGTATCAGTTTCAATTGTAGCTTCATAGGTACAGCTTTCATCTTCTGGGTCACCATGAGCGTAAATGTGAAGCTTTGTATAATTTTCATCTTCTTTAGCATCCACATGTGCAAGGTCAATAGTTTCACCATTTGATGCCTCAAACATGATAGCAACACTTTTATCATCAATGTCGCGTTTTGTGCTATCAAATACTAAAATCTTGCCATTGTGAACAGGAATTTCGGCAATTGGACCATCATCTCGTTCTACAAAGTTATTACAGCCACAATATTTGCAACCAACTGGTCTCATGTTGTCATAGGAATCGAAATGACGATGATATGGATGACCACAAATACAGATGCGATTATCTCCGTAGTTTGGATTGTATTTTTTCTGTACAATACGTTTAACTTTTTTGATATAAGGTTTTTCGTTATTTTTCAGTGTCATATTGTTATCCTCTCTTGTTTGTAATTGTTTCAATAATGTCACGAAATAAACTTGTCATATCTGTAGCTATGTTGAAGGTCACAGAACCTATAACCATAGGATAATTTGACATGTCACCTACATCATCACTGCTACACATGATTACTGGTGTTTTTATGTGTTTATGCTGCATTCGTTTTAAGATAAATAATCCAGCATCCGTATAAATACGTCCGTCAGGATATGCAGGCATTTGCATATCCAATATGATTAAGTCATACGGACGTTTTTCTTCAATTGATTTTTCAATTTCAAGACAACCGAGATTACGAAACTCTTCGATATGGATGTCATTGATACCTATTTCATTGAGGCAGTTTTTGATAGTTTCGGATTTAAAACGTCTATCATCTATGATTAGAACTTTCATTATGCATCTCCTTTTACTACTTCTTCTATTAAATCTAATTCAGCATCATAGCGAGCGTCATCAGATTCTATGTTGTTGATGTAATCTGAATTGTTTCGTTTCTGGACGAATTCATTGTATTTTTCTTCAATGTTAATATCAGAATCACAATGATTGTTAGCTATCATGTAGTCTTTTACATAGTGAATGAAATCATTTTTGGTTATCATATTGTATCTCCTATTGTTTTTATTACGAATCGTAATGTTTTGATGTTAATTATAAGTCGTGGTTTTCCTATTGGATTTTTCTTGTGAATATATCATACCTAATCTGTTTTTTGTTATGATAATTCTATCACCAATTTTAGTGTTTGACCAGTCTGTATAATTTAGTTTTGTTGATGAATTATCGCTATAATGAATGATATATGATTCTGACCTTTTTGTGTCACGTTCTTTTTCATTTAGTGTATATTCATTACTCCAGTATACATTGTGGTCATTACCTGATGTTGTATAATCTTTTACATCAAACCATTTGTCAATTTCATAGTAATATTTTGTTGCATATACAGGGTCTTGTCGATAGACAGGCTCCTGATGTGTTTCAATGTATGTTTCTGTTACATATACAGGTTCTTGATGTGTTTCAACATAAGTTTCTGTTGTATAAACAGGTTTTTGATGCGGTATTTCACTGAATGTACCATTACCATTATCACGATAGGTATATTCTGTCTCATAATGACTGATTACCTGTCTTGTCTTTGTTTCAGATACAGTTTCATAGTGACTAATTACTTGTCTTGTCTTTGTTTCTTCTACGGTTTCATAGTGGTCTAGGACTTGAACAAATTCTTTGAATTCTGTCTTTTTATCATAGACTCTTCCACCTGAAGGAACATGCCAACCATTTTCTTTAACAGTACGTTCTTCTTCAACTGTTACAGTTCTGGTCCAAGAAACGCCTGTAACGGAAACTGTATGTTTTATAGGGTAAAACAGGAATACAATAAGTGATATAAAGGCAATGAGTGCTGTTGTAATACCACCAATTTTTAATGCTAATTGTTTGTCAAAATGATACTTATGTCTTGATGTTTTGTTGATATCAGGTTCAATATTTCGTTCAAGATTGTTGTTGTGTTCGAAATTTGAATTGTTTTCAACAGTGTAATTGTTATTGTGTTCATCTGTTGTGACAGGTTCGTTATTTGTATCATCAAAATTAGATGAGATTTCATCTTTTTCAATAGGTTTCATACCGTATAGATGTGTAGCTTCTGCTCTATCAGCACCACATGATGTACAACGCGGCTCTGAGTAATCGTTTAACTGGTCACAATAGTTACATACCCAATCGGGATGATTGCCATCACATTCTTCTATGGTGATGCCAGCTGCATTTAGTTCTTCTTCAGAAACATATTCAATTGTACCTTCTTTCATGTAACATTTGATTTCTTTTGGTTTCTGTACGCCACAGGTAGGACATTTGTCAATGAGACCGTCGATTCCAATAGAATCACAGTAAGGACAATCCCAATAACCTTTGAGTATTTTTTCCATATTTTTATCCTTTCATTTTGATATAATTATTCAAATATGAGTAGTAAATTAGTATAAAGTATAGTAATTATTCATATCTGAATAATAATGAACCATTTGCCTGTTTTTCACATGATACTTGGTGACAGTTCAAGTGATAAGCAGGTCTGTAGTAATTATATCGAATCATTTGAATATCTGTGACATCATTGAATCGTTCAGCTATGTTTTTGCTGATTTCAATTGTCATAGCTGATACAGTTGTTACCATTTTTTCGCAATCGTCATCACCCCAATTATCGGTTCTAACTTCAGTTATATTACTGAGTTTGATATCAGATTCATCAATAATGATGCGGTCATAAGGTTTTGTTGTGGTTTTAATATCTACGTATACCATAATAATTCGTCCTTTCTATTTATCAAGTAATTGTTGTTAAGTTTTCTGTTCTTGTTATAAATCTATAGATGTTACGGTTTTCGTTGTATACCCAGAAAGTACCATAACTTAAAGCATAGTCTGCAATTACTACTATGTTATTGTTTTCAAATATACCAGGTTTATCACAATTCCATCTTGAACCAATTGGGTAGTTTTTGATGTCGTTGTGATTATGTTTTCTTAGTAGGTGCCAACGTTCATAATCGACATATTCCGTGTATTCTTTATTTGTGATTTGATTGTAAATTGTGATATATTCATCTGTTATATCTTTAATGATGTAACAAATGTCGTTATAATCACCGATGTAATCACCAACTTCGAATACGTGATGTATTGTTGTGTAATTCCAGTCAAAACCATGTTCTTTGATATTTAGATTTCTAGCTTCTTTTTCTGATGAAGCTTCATAATATCGAATTTCAGGTTTTGTGTATTGTTTATTAAATGGTGGTATGTAACCACCTTTTCGAGATTGTTGTATAGCATATTTCATACTAATGTCTCCGTTAGTCTTTGATTTTACTTTCTGGCCATTTGCTATTTATATTGGTAAAGAAATCGTTATCATAGCAATCGCCAGGAAGGTTATCTTCTTCGTAGTCACCTGTTTCTTCATTTTCCTTGAAGTGTATGAATAAATCATGCGTTTCACAATAATCAAATGCCTTCCATGTTGCATCAGAATAGGCATTATCAATGAAATTGTGGTCATCAAGTGCTAGTTGGTTGATATTTGTTATATCTTTAGAACTAAGACGCTTGATAATTTCATCATAGAATACTTTTCTATTATTTTCTGTATGTGGATAACCATTGGTATCAAGCATTAAATCCATAGAACGTCTCACATAAACAGGAATATCATTATTCATAAAATTACCTCTTTTATTCTTAATTTTATTAACGCCCCAACCTGTAAGGTTGGAGCGTTTGATTTAAGCATCAGATGCTTTGAAGTTGTAGATAGGCTTGATAATAT
>JAZSES010000141.1:0-2098 GCA_045531805.1 Candidatus Limenecus sp.
TTATAATAAAATCAGCAAATAATTTCGATGGATTAACAAATATCTCTCTACTCGCATATTTTAACAACTCGCCTAACAAATATGGATAATGTGTACAACCCAAAATAATTTTTTGTGGTTCAAACGCCAAAACATCATCAAGATATTGAGTAATCACTGTATTTTTATCATAATCAAATATTTTGTTTTCAACTATTGGAACCCACATCGGACATGCCTGTTCAAAAACATTAATCTTCGGATTATTAAAAACCAATTCATCTCTATATTTATGAGAATTAACAGTAGCCTTAGTAGCCATAACTGCAATTTTAGTCAAAGTAGCATCCTGTGCCAAAGCACTGGAAACAACTTGAATTATCGGATAAATTTTAAAATCATAATAATCTTTTAACTCATCATACACTGTAGCAGAAGTTGTGTTACAAGCCATAACAACAGCTTTCACATTATTTAGAGCATAAAAATCAAAAACCTTCTTTGCAATGGAAATTAATTCATCCTTAGACTTTTCCCCATAAGGAAGATTTTTTGTATCACCAAAATAAATATAATGTTCATTTGGTGCTATAGATATTAACTGTTTCAAAACAGTCAACCCACCAACACCAGAATCCATAACACCTATTGCTTTGTTTCTCAAAGTATCCATAGCTAGTTCTTACCCAAATATTTCATAATTCCCTTGGCAATAGCTTCTGCCGTTTTTTGACGTCTTTGTGTCGTCATCAATTCTTTTCGCTCATCAGGATTAGAAATAAATCCAGTTTCAATAAGAATTGAAGGACACGTAGTATGATTAATAACATAAAATTTAGACTTGAACAATCCACGGTCACGAGCATTTATTGCAGACGTAAACTCCTTGTGTACAACTTGTGCAAATTCATAGGACTGTGGCGTGTAATAGTGAGTTTCTAATCCATTACCATCTGGAGTAACGCTTGAATTTACGTGAATACTAATAAACAAATCCGCATTATGATTTTCTGAATAATCAACCCTATCTTGCAATGAAACATACTCATCTTTATCTCTAACCATCAAAACAGCAAAGCCTTTTTTCTTGAGCAAAGCTTCTAATCGTTGAGCCATATCCAAAGTCAAATCTTTTTCATAAATACCTTCACGAGTAGCGCCAACATCAGTACCGCCATGTCCAGCATCTATGACAATTGTTTTGCTATTCGGATTTCGTCTCAATATAACTGTTTTCCCTTGCGTAATAATGGATTCCTGAGGATTATGCAGTATAAGTTTCAATTGTTTATTATCAAAACTTTCTTTTAAGTCAACATCTGTTGTCTTTTTAATTGGAATAATAATTTTTATACCAGATGGTGACAAGGCCTCAGTCCTTAACTTAGCAAGAACATCTGAAGTCAATGATTGTTTAAAAGCATCATGGTCAAAACCTGAAGAATTATACAAATTAAGCTCAACTCTATCATCCATCTTGTTGAGAGAATGTATAACAGAATCAGTAAATACTAACACCAACATATCAGTCGTGTCATTAATTTTTTTTGCACTATAAGTATAAATCGCAGAAGTCTTATCATACAACTTCAACCCAAACAGCCGGCCATCATGACCAAGAAAAATACTCTGCCGATCAAAAGAAAAGATTGGTCTATACTTTTCAACATCAGGAGAAGTAACAACAATTCTAGCAGTTGTTGGATCATTTTGACCAATTTTTATAGTTTCGTTTTCAGAAAGAACATATTCTTTATTTCTAATTTCAGGAGCGACATAAGTATTAGGCAAATCAAAAACAAATCGACTAGGTTCTTGAATAACAAAAGGTGCTTCAATTGCAATCTCCCCAACACCACGAATAAGAGCATTACCTTTTTTTACATCAATTCTATTAACATAAAATTTTGATTTTAATTTTATATCTTTTTCATTTTTTAAGGATATTTGCGAATAATCTTTTTTAGCTAATTGACCTTGGGAATTAAATGCTTGCTGAATACTTGCAATTTCAGGTGACAAAAGATTTTGAGAATTAACAGCAGCCTTTTTAAAATCTTCCTCAAAAGAGGTATACTCGTAATAATTACTCTTAGATTTCTTATCACTATACACAGTT
>JAZSES010000139.1:0-4148 GCA_045531805.1 Candidatus Limenecus sp.
ACTCGGAATTGCCGTTAAACGCGAGCGACCAAGACAAGGCCCCCCTACGACACCATAGTAATGTTGGATTTCACCCAACCTACGTGCTACGTGCTTTTAACTATTTAATGCCAAAATATATTTTATTATTGTCTGCTATTGCTTTATAAGCACACTTTAAACCGTCTTGAATTTGTTGAATTTCCTTTTTAACTTCAGGGGTCTGGGCCATACTTCTTAATTTTGCTAATCTTCCACCATGATTTCTCATTAAATAAGCCTCTGGGGTCAAACCAGAGTGATACATCTGAAAAAATTTTGTTATTGCTGAATTTCTCATACCACAACCTTTCTGTAGATAAATATACTATAACACAGGCTTCTACATATATAATAAAGTTATTGTCTCTCTGGAAATTGCCTATTTATTAAGAAATATTAAGTCTTCAAGCCTGTAGGGTGCAATTTATTGCACCGTTTCATAACCAAGAATCATCCTCATATTATAATAGGCTTGCGTATCTAATTTTATGAGTAAAACTAACTTAAGATAAATATTGCAATTGTCATTTAATTTTACTAATATTTTCTTGTCGTAGGGTTCCAGAATAGTCCCCTTCTCGACAATTAAAAACAATGAGGCTTAACGCCTCAATTGTTTTTAATAAACGTATGGTAAGGACGAGAACACTTTTTAGGGTTCAGCGGATTTGCGGACAGACGACGCAAAGCTAGTCCGGATAGCTAGGAAATTGAGCGGACAGGCACGAAGTGCCGAAAGCGAAACTTTCCGAGCGTGGAGCAAATCCAAGACAAGTCCCGCCTACGACACCATCTTAATAGGAACATATAATGAAAAGAGCTTTTTTAATATTAATACTTTTGATAGCAACAGCATCTATCTCATTTGCTGATATAAAATCAGAAAATTGGAGAATGAATAAAGCATTTTTTGACTGCCTTAAAACTTGTACAGATTATGATTCAAACATGGAAATAAAATACAACAATAATAATGATACCGAATCATATTGGCGGGTTATAAAAAAGGTTGATAACAGATGTGTGGTGACGTTTGGTCAAAGTGCCAGCTCTAAGTATCCTCCCTCAGATGCTGGTGGTACTGCTGACATTTATCGATTTCCAATGCGTGTTTTAAAGAAAATTAATGCAAGTAATTTTGATGAATATGCAAAAAAATACTATGATGAAGAACACAGTCATTAATTTTAATGTTTTTCTAATCCCAACATCATTCTGATGTTATAATATGTCTGCGTATCCAATTTCATGAGTATTATTAACTTGTGAAAAACATTGCATTCCTTGCTTAAATTTGCTAATATTTCATTGTCGCAGGGTTCCAAAATAGTAACCTTCTTGACAATTATAAATAATGAGGCTTAATGCCTCAATTTTTTAATAACTGAGTGAGAACGGTTGAATTATGTTGGTAGTTATTTTCTTGCTCATTGTGTCGTTTATTGCTTTATTTTTCTTTGGATTAAGTCAAGAACAAAAATTAATAAAAATATTCGAAGACAATGATTTTATTTTAGATAAAGAAACTATATTGCAAAATTCTAGTGGTTTTGTTGATAGTTTTGAAATTACATTGCTTAATTTAGGTGTTTTACCCTCTTATAGGGGTGAATATCAAAGTATTTTGTTCAAAAATAAATTTTATATAGAATGTTATGAGTCTTTTGATATCTTAACTCTTAATACTTATACATCCTCATATAGCATTAAGATACCCAAATATGCTAGTAGCATAAAGAATGATATATTTGTTGGTAGGATTTTAAAGATAAATGTACAAGGATTAAATTTATTGTTTAGATTGCCCAACGAAATGCAAAGTTTAATTTATAAAAGGTATAAGTAGTTAAGAACATTAAAATCTAATATAAAACGCATAGTATAATGCTCTTGAGTTTGATAATTAAGTGTGTTTCGATTAGATTTAAATATTAAAAGGGGTCTGTGTATTAATGCAAATACGACAAGTTATATATAGTGAACAAGTATCTTTTGGTAATAAATTTAAATTAAATGAAAACACTATTAAATTAATAGAGAAGAGAACAAGGTTGTCATATGATGAAATGAAATCTTTACCATTTGATGAAGTGACTAAATTAATGCAGAAACGTACTCCTGTTGGAGAAAAAATAAAGAATATGGTTTGTCGTATTAATCTTTATTTTGTGAAAATATACAAGAAGCTTGGAAGAAAATTAGGATTGTTAGAAAATCAATGTAACCTTTATACTGATATACATTAAGGTTTTATAAATATGTTAAATGAAATTCAACAATTTTAGGAGGCTAAAAGTGTATATGTTTTTTCAATTATGCATAATTGTTTTTTTCAAAATTTTGTTAGTTGTTCTGCTGTTTGGTTCAATTAAAAAATATCTATGCCCTATAGTTCGTAAGTCTTTGAATTATTACAAACAAAATCCATATAATGTATTGAGTTGTGAACATCCTGAGCATGGAAAATTATTAATTTCATTTTATACATATTATTCATATCGCCCATTTTTTAGGGATGTACATGTGTTTAATATGTTTTTTTCTAAAAGATATAAACCAGTTCAGATAGATGTTTATGAAAAGGCTGTAATTGTACAAGGTGTAGAATCTTATATTATAGATAAATGTCAAAAGATTTTTATTAAAAGATTGCCTGTACTTAATACTGAAACAGGAATGTTTGATTTTTATAACGAACATATTAATTTCCCTATTTTTTATAAAAATCATTTTCACGAAATTTTTATAACTGATATGTTAGGAAAAGATAAATTCTCAAAATTAATACTAACACCAGTTTTGGCAAATTGTTTTAAAGAACATTTAGAAGTTATTGAAATTGTTGCTGAAGAATTGCAACCAATATGTATCAATAAGTAACTCGTCGGGGGAAAGCATAGTTACGTTGAATAAAATTTAACGATTGATTATATTTGATTTGTTCAAGAAAAAATCGTGATAAGGCACAACGTGTGTATAATGATGTTTATGACACTTTTAATGATATTTTGTTATTTTGCTAATTGGTTGAGAAAAGTCTGTTTTCTAATTAGTATACCGATATGATTTTTGATATTATATAAGTTATTATAATTGTTCTACTATATGGTAGTTAGGTTTATTTAAATGAAAGGTTATTTTATGTATAGAAATTTGTTAAATATAAAGTTTTTTGCGGTGACGTTTTTTTCGATGTTTGTTATTATAGGTTGTTCTCAAATTTCTTATTCTGCAGAACAATATTATAAATTAGTTAGTTATAAGCCTTTAACAAAGTCTCAGTGTCTTAGATATAAAAAAAGATTGGGGTTAAAACAGTGTAATTTTCATAAGGATTATTTGGCTGGTGCAGCATATGCTTGTGGACATGTTAGAAATATGCCATCTGCTGATGATTTACATCAGTTGGCAAAGAAAATATATCATACAGAAACTACTGCAACTTCGATATATGGTTCAAGAGATGATGCTCAATTAAAGAGAATGGGGATTTTTGTTAATAATACTCATATCTTTTATTGGACAAATGGTGAAGCTGACGATGGTGTAAATGGTTATGTAAGAATGTTTGCTAAGGATGGTTCAATACCTTATCCAGCTCGTCGTAATGCTCAAGGTGTTGATTCACAAGCTTTGGGGCTTATGAAATTTAGTAATTATCATGCTTTATGTAAAACATCAAGCAAAAATCTCGATAATAATACTGTTGAACAGAATAAGAAACAGTTTCAGACTGTATTGAGCTTCTAAAATTGTGAGGTAAACATCTATAACTTTTATGATTTTCATTCTGAGAGGATAACTGATGAAAATACAAGTTGTTAAACAACAAATTATTATGAATTATAATAAGTTATCAAAATTGGCGAATGTTCCTTCAAGTGAAAAGAATGTTGTTCCATTGTGGGGGCTTACGTACAAGAAAAATTTTGTATCAGGCAGTATTAATAATGCTGGTATTATCGAACGAAATAATGCTGTTATTCAAATTGTGAATGGAAATGAAATTCAATTAAAGAAAAGATCTTTATCTAATCTAGTGTCGTAATTGCTGCCGACTGAACGTAGCCAGCAATTACTCACCTTTTCAAGACGCCACTCAGCTCTGCAGACAGGTTCACTCATTT